>JAHQWH010000157.1 GCA_029856105.1 Promethearchaeia archaeon
ATGAATTTAAAGGTTCTTTTAGGCCGATAATCGTTAAACCGCTTGGTTTAAAAATATTGGAATATACTGATGACGACATCTTCCAAAATAAGAATAAATTAAAAATCGAATTTTCTCTCCAGAAAGGCTCTTACGCAACATTGTTATTACGTGAAATAATAAAATAAAGAACTACTCAATGCTTATTTCATATTCTTGAGAGGTTTCATTTCCAAGAATATCAATTACCTTTACTGATATTTGGTATTTACCTGATTTTTCATAGTAATATCGATATGAGGTTAAATCTAATTTACGGTTTTTTGGCGTTCTGTATGAAATCCACATCACGCTAAAATAACTATTTTGACTATTAAAATCAATAGTCCAGCTATCTATCCAATCAGAAAAAGAATGAACCTTTTTTTTAAGATTATTCTCAATTAAATCTAAATTTGGAACAAAATAGTCTATTAATTCAATTGATACATTATTGTTGTCTTTTAGTATCTTAATTTTAAATTTTATATCTTGAAATAGAGTTTTTTTGTTTGCCTCTTGAATGTTATTCACTAAAAATTCATCAAAAGCGTTAATATCTTGGAGATTTTTGTTTACACTTAAAATTTTGAATGGGTGATTTTTTCTTTTATATTTTTTTCCCCAATTAATAAGGTCGTTACTATTATAAATGTCAAGGATTCTCTTACGGCTAATATTTATCGCATGTTTTGCTAAATCTGAACCAATCCATCGTCTTCCAAGTTTTTCTGCTACTGTTAATGTTGTACCCGAACCACAAAAAAAGTCCGCAACTATGTCTGTTTCGTTAGAAGATGCGAGGATAATTCTTTTTAATAATCTTTCTGGCTTTTGAGTAGAAAATCCTTGATATTCTAAAGTATTAGCTCTAATGTATGGAACATCATTCCATAAATCCCGAGGAAAAATGCCTTTTTCTTGAATATATACTTTTCGCGATAGTTTTTTACCATTATAACTTCCTCCTCTATAATAATAGGTTCCAATCTCGTCTTTTTTAAGAGCATTCTTAACCCGGTTTGAATATTCCATGTAAATCTTTGGGTCGTCGTTAAATACATAATCATCCGATTTTGTATAGAATAATATAACATCATAAGAACGAATAAAAAAACGTCTCGTTTTCGCCGATGCAGCTGGGTAAGCCCATATGATTTCATTTTTAAAATTTTCTCTACCAAAGATTTCGTCCATTATTATTTTTATGTAATGAGAAATGTGCCAATCTAAATGCACGTAAATGCTTCCGTCTTCAGTAAGTAAGTCTTTCATTACTACTAATCTTTCGTATAAAAAATCGATATATGCGTCTATTCCTCCACTCCATGTGTCTGAGTATGCCTTGGTAACCTCAAAAGCGTCGTTTTCACCGATTAGAGTTTTAAATTTGAAATCACCTCCAGTTGCGAAAGGAGGATCGATGTATATTATTCTGATCTTCTTTGAAAATTTTTTTATCAGCGAATTTATAACATTTCTATTATCACCCCAAATTAAGAGATTATCCCAATCATTGATTTTAATTTGGGATTTCTGGTTATTCTCAGTATTCTTTTGAATTAATTCATTATTAGATATGAATTTATTGATTGTGGGGCTTCTAATTGATTCCAAAATTTGGAAAGGATAAGATATTTGAGTTTTATAAGTTTTAGACTTTTCAAATTTATCTTTATTTTTCCAATACAGATTTGGCATTTTTAATTAATTATAAGATAACAAAAAATTTATTGTTAATTTCCTTTTCAAATTTAATTTAAGTAAAACTTGAGATTTGAAGGTAACTATGTCTATTGATAAGATGAATGGTTGGAGAAAAACTCACTATACAAGGGATGTTACACCTGAATTAGCCGGTCAAGAGGTAATTCTTGGTGGATGGGTAAGAAATTATCGAGATCTTGGAGGTCTAAAGTTTATAAACTTACAAGATAAATATGGCGAACGACAGATTACTTTGAAAAAAGGTGTCGTTTCCGATGAGATATTTGAAAAAGCAAAGGTTGGTTATCAATATTGTCTTATGATTAAAGGAAAAGTGAAAAAATTTGAAAAAGCACCAGGTGGGATTGAAATTATTCCAACTGAAATTAAAATCTTAAATAGGACTCCCGATAAACTTCCTATTGATATGACTGGAGAAACAATTTCAGAACTTGATCTTAGACTTAATAATAGAGCGTTAGATTTGAGATCCTTAAGAAATCAAGCAATTTTTGAAATCCGTGGGCAAGTATTAATGTCAATTAGGAACTTTCTACTTAAACAAGATTTTACAGAGATAACTACCCCTAAAATAATAGGTTCCGCGACTGAGGGTGGTACTGAGTTATTTCCAATTATGTATTTCGATAAAGAGGCGTTTTTAATACAATCTGCTCAATTGTATAAAGAACAATTAGGTGGAGTATATGAAAGGGTATTTGAAATTAGTCCCGCCTTTAGGGCTGAGAAAAGTCATACGAAAAGGCATTTATGCGAGATTTTCACGTTAGATGTTGAGATGTCTTTTGCTGACATGAATGACGTTAAAAAAGTTTTAGAAGAATTGGTTTATAATGTCATAGAAGATGTTCGAGAAAATAGAATGCCTGCTTTGAAAGTTTTAAATATGGAAGATAAAACAATAGCTCCAAAATTACCTTTTACTCGCTACAAATACGATGAAATCATTGAATTAGTTGATAAAAAATTTGGAATAACTATTGAATGGGGCGAAGATATTTCTACAGAAGCATATCGTAAACTAGGTGAAGAATTAACGGGATATTACTATATAACTCATTGGCCAATGGAAATAAAACCATTTTATATTTTACCGTCAAATAATCCAAAATATAGCGAATCTTTTGATCTTCAAATGGGATGGCTTGAATTAACTTCGGGAGGAACAAGAGTTCACAATAAACAACAATTAATTGATGCTATTGAAGCTAAAGGATTAAATCCCGCATCTTTTGAATCACACGTAAATGTGTTTGGTTTTGGAATGCCGCCTCATGCAGGTTTTGGCTTAGGAATAGCTCGTTGGATAACCTTTATATGTGGTCTTGATGACATTCGGGAAGCGGTAATGTATCCTCGAACACCCGATCGCCTTACTCCATAAGTAGTAAAAACTCCATAAGTCTTATATTTTTGAGATAATTTATTATTTTAATTAATTTTTTTTATAATTAAAATTATGTCAAACGATTGGATAGAATCTTACATTAAAGCTGGTAAAGCTGTTAAAGCTGCCAAAAAACTTGCTGCAAAATTAATAAAACCAGGAGTTTTATTCTTAGATATTGCTAATAAATGTGAGGAAGAAATATTAAATCAGGGTTGTGAGTTATCTTTTCCAATTAATATCTCTTTAGATGAGATAGCTGCTCATTATAGTCCGCCGATTGACGATAGTACTATTGTACCTAA
>JAHQWH010000159.1 GCA_029856105.1 Promethearchaeia archaeon
ACAAAATTTACGACTTGAACCGTTATTTTAGCAATGTTTTTATTATCTACCTTTACCTTACATACAATGTTATGTTTGATGGTATGAAAGCTATTAAAGGCAGCTTTTTGATTGGGCTACTTCTTGTAATGGTGTATATAATTGAAGTAATATTATACATGTTATTGGACCTTGGAATTTATCTCGAATACTATTTCTATACTAATGTAATAATATTTCACTTTACTAATGTTTTTGGGGTTGTATTTTTATTAAGTGTATTAAAAAAAGTTATTAAAGCGGATGATATACATGTAAGGCGTGTCATACTGATTTTCTTTAGAATAGGAGTAGTTATAGTAATTTTACCTACAGTGTATTATATCTTAATTCGCTTAGGTTTTTTCTGGTATTGCAATTTTTCTTTAGTTATTCTTGTTGTGCGCGTGTTTAATTATTTTTATCTTCTTGGTATAATTTTGTTAGTATCTTCCTTTATTTTACTGTTAAGGGATAATTAAAGTTTTTTATGCTTGAAGTCGGATTTGAGAAGTGAGATGTTAAGTAATGAAGTGTGAGTGTGTTCCGGAGTTTTTAACTCTAAAATTTTTCTAAAAAAACTTTTTTTAGAAATTCTTTGAGTTTAAGTATTAATACAAGTGCGACTTATATTTCATTAAATAATTATTATTTAATGTGATTCTAAATGGAAAAAAAGAAATATGCGGATATAGCCCTTATTTTGGCATTATTAAGCTTGGTGAGTCCTATATTGGCGATTTTAACGAGCCAAGGAATAATTCCACAAATAGCTATTTTTGGTACATATGCCGTAACCGGTACTGGTTTAATGGGGTTAATTCTCGGGATTATTGGATATAACGAGACCGAGCAAAAATGGAAACCAATTGCTGCGATAGTTATCTATATAGTAGGTACCATTTTGTACTTTATATTTGGATTTTCCGTAATGTACGATCTTATGTATAGTATGATGTCGGATTTACTACCTTATTAAGGTATTAATTTAGCGTGAGTTTTGGATGTTGCATGGATGACACTGTGAGATTCTAATTCTTGAGATTCTAAAGGTTTATATACTTCAAGAATAAAATATATTAATTTAGATTAAGTGCGATCCATTAAAGAAAGATTTGCGATAATTATGCTAAAACGGTGCGAGCATTACGGAATTGAAATCGTAGGATTTTCGTATAAATGTAAATACTGCGGTTATGATTATTGTTTGAAGCATAGGTTACCGGAAAATCACACTTGTATGTTTACAAGCTCTAAGGGATTAGTTCCTGAGAAATTAGAAGTAAGTGGTACCTATTACCAGGATAGCGATGTAAGCAAACACTATCTGAAATCCAAAAAAGTGAAACATAAGAAAAAACAAAAGAAAAGGAAGAAAAGAACAAAAAGAATGTGATGCTTTTCCTTGTTATAGGAATTCTATTAGTTGTACATAGGATCGCCACATCTTTTAGTCCTATAGGAATATCGTTATTAATAATTGGTATTATTATGATAACAATCAATAAAATAAAATACACACTTTAAAATTAAAAAAGAAAGGAAAATAGGTGATGTTCTTATATATAAACATCTAATTATGGGATTTGACCGTCCTGACCAGGCATTTTTTTTCACTTTGTTTGTTATGTGATTTTTATTTAACTTTTTTTTTTTTAAATTTGAAACCGAATTGAAACGACATAGATTACATTTTGTTAAATTGTAAGATCTATTTAATTATATTAGATTATTTTTATAAACTACTCATTTTAAAAAATAAAGGAAAATATGTGATGTTTTAATAATAAACATCTAATTATGGTCCTGTACCTTCCTGACCAGGCATTTTTTCTCACTTTGTTTGTTATGTGATTTTTATTTAACTTTTTTTTTTTTAAATTTGAAACCGAATTGAAATGTTTATGTTTAATTTTTTCAAGGCTATTTATTAATTTGACAAAATTTATTTAAACACCTAAAAAAAGTGAAAATTGATTAGCATAAGATAACCAACTCATGATTTTTGGGATTTTTAAATATTATATTTCATCAATGTAGGTCAAAACAATTCTAAATACTTTAATTCATCAAGTTTGGTGCAAGACGCTCCAGTAAAAAATGAATGAAACTATAAGACTTATTCTTCGAGTTATATATATACAATGAAGTGTCATATTAAATCTGAAGGTAAAATTGGATTAACGAGAAGATATCGAAAATCTTTAACTGAAGGAGGTTCTCCGTATTTGTGTTTTATGAGATTGCTTCCAAGGTTATACATAAAAGCGTTTTTTGAATAAACCTGGTTAGAGATTTTTTTAAATTGATTTTTTATGTTTTCTTTACTAACAATTTCAAAATTTGTTCCATATCGCATTAATTCCTCGTCGTTATATTTATCAATAAGCGCATGATATACAAAATTATACCAAAAAAGCGTTATTTTCCCTTTAACTTTGTTTTGTGCCATTATTATATCAAGAGAAGCTTCTTTTGTTGAATCTGGACATAATTCTCGTAAACCAATTTCTACTGCTTCCCGATTTGAAAAGAGCATTTTTACTGCTAAATCTGCGATCCCTTCTGAGAGTATTAATTTAGGGCTATGTAGCAGTAGTATTGAGTGCTCAAATTGATTTAACTCGCGATATAACCTCTGTTCTTTGGCAATAAATTCTGTATGATGGCCAGGGTATCCTTCGTGAGCGGCAGCAGCCAGAAGTCCGGTCCAATACATGTTATAATTCGGATCAACCTCTATTCGGGAGCGAAGATTACCCAAATACCAATTGTAATAAGCCCATTTTACTTCGTTATTATTTTTGACTAATTCTAAAACAATTCGCTCTTTTTGAGGTAAGAGGTTGACAAATAACTCTTTTGTTCGCTCTCTCGTGATGTTGAGAGCTTTTTTAAATAATTCAAATACCTTACCTTCAGGAATAGTTCGTCGTACTCTTAAATCGTTCATTCGTTTTTCTAAACTTCCAAGACCACCATATGCTGCGTTAAACTCTTCTTTTAAGTTATCTAATTCAGATTCTTTAACTGGTTGTAAGACTACATCATACTGCCTTAAAAATTGTTCCTTAATAGAAATTTCAATACCGATTAATAATTCTATTGAAGTCCTCATTGCTATAAGCAATTTTTCTAAGTATCGCTCACGCTCTTTATTGTAACCTTGTGACCCCAACTGTTTCAATAAAGTTTTGGAGGTTAATAACAGTTTTTTTGGCGATGTTATAGGCTCGTTGTCAACAATTTTTCGTAACTTTTCAGGACCAAAATAAAAATCAACATATCCTTTAATATGTTTGTCAATCCGGAGCGCCAAAAGTAAAAATTCTATTCCAAACTCAGACAAATTCAATTTTAATAACCAAACGCGAAAATTTCGTCTTTGAAAAGTTAATCAAAATATCTAAATT
>JAHQWH010000158.1 GCA_029856105.1 Promethearchaeia archaeon
GCAGGAATAGATTTTTCTCGATACGATAACATTGTCCGTGAATTTTCGGATGGAAAGTTAACGAAAGTTGTTAACATTGCTAAACGTATTCTGCAAAACCCAAATAAAAAAGCCATTCAAAAGCTCGCTACATCGTTAATTGAAGAAACTGGTTTCGATGAGCACCTCTATTTCACAGATTGAATTTTGTACTTTCAATTTTATTCGAGAGAAATTTAATCTCAATTTTGATTAAAAGTTGAAAATTGAAATATGATTAAGTTTTAAATCATAATAACCTACAACTAAATTACAAATTTTAATATTTGGTGGTTAAAATCCCTTTTTTTAAACATAAAGATGTCGAATTATTTTATACCAAAGAAGGAAAAGGAGAACCTTTAGTCTTGATAAGTGGATTAGGAACCAAAATGAGTTGGGATTTCCAAATTCCGTTTTTTAAAGAAAAGATGATGGTTATATCGTTGCATAACCGTGGGGTTGGCAAAAGCTCTCGCCCTAATTATCCCTATACTATGGATATGTTTGTTGACGATATTAAAAATTTACTAGAACATTTTTTCATTCTTTCTTAAAAACTGATTTACCTCTGATAATTGTTTCAAGAACGCGAATTTCTTTAATCTCGTCTTTAGGAACTTCTAATGGGTTTTTATCTAAAATAACAAAATCTGCCATTTTTCCTACTTCTATGCTCCCCTTAATGTTTTCCTCAAAAGCAGCGTATGCAGCGTTAATAGTATAGGTTTTTAAAGCCTCTTCCATACTTAAACACTGTTCTGGAATAAATCCATTTCTAGTTACTAATGCATGTAATCCTAAGATTGGGCTAGGATCTTCGATCGGACAATCTGATCCTGAAACAAGAGCAACGCTCGCATCAACAATTGATTTCATTGGATAAGTATATTTACATCGTTCTTTACCGAGCCGTTTTACCAACCAATTGTATTCTGAATTAATAAAAGGGGGTTGACACGAAGCAATTACACCATAGGTCGCCATATCTTTAATAACATCCTTAGTTAACATAGAGGCGTGCTCAATTCTATGGCGATGGTCGTCCCGAGGAAATTCCGTTAAAAGCTTTTTAAATAAATCCATAGCTATTCGGTTTCCTTTATCTCCGATTGCGTGAATCCCAATTTGAAAACCATTGTTATGGGCTACAACCATCTTCTCGTAAATTGCTCCTTCCTCAACAACACAAAATCCACACGCACCTGGCTCATCTGAAAAGGGTTCGAACATACACGCCGTTTTTGCTCCAAAAGTACCATCGAGAAATAGTTTTAAAGCACCAACCTTAAACTTACTATCTTTCTTTCCACCATCTAAGGGAGGTTTTCTTAATTTGAGCAACTTTTTAGGTTTCTCAGTATTGATTAAAGCGTACCAATTTTGTAAAATACTATTTTGGATTGATTTACGTAATGGTAGTTCCATTGCTCCTGCATCACCAAACTCTCCCGTGCTATCGGCACTAAGTATACCGTGAAGCGATGTCAATCCTTTCTGAGCGAAATTCCTAAAAGCTTTAACAGATGCCACTTTTATTTTATCTACACTTGGAAATGACATTTTAGATAAAATGATGTCTAATGCTTTCTCAGATATGACGCCCGTAAGATTTCCCGTACTATCTTTTCGTATTTCGCCACCTTCAGGAACTACAGTGTGCTCGTCTATTTTCGCTAGCTCTAACGCTTTAGTGTTTGCGATGCCTATATGTCCGTCATATCGCAACACAAAAACAGGATGGTCGGGGCACGCTTCGTCTAAATCTCCCTTATTAGGTAACTTTGGAACATCGAATTTTTCCTCGCTTAGATTAAATACCATCATAAGCTCGTCTTTGTTCTTTTCTTTAGATACTTTCCCTAAATATTCTTTAAGCTCTTTAATGCTTTTCACATCTGATACATCAGGACTTAACAAATAAAAAATATAAATAATCGGATGTAGATGACAATCGATAAATCCTGGAAGCAAAGAGTGACCCTTTAAATCAATAAGCGTAGACTCATTCCCTAAGGCTTTTTTAACGCCTTCTAAATCACCAACAGATACGATCTTTTCGCCTTCAATTCCTACAGCCTCGACGGAGGGTTGGATTTCGTTTATCGTTACTATTGACCCTCCAAAATAAATTATTTTTTCTAAATTTATCATGCTCATAAAACCAATATTTGATAATTCTTATATTATAAGAATTGATGTAAACAAATTAAAAATTGATTTTTTCTATTGAGTAAGTATTTTATAAGAAAAGTTTAAAAAATTTTGATTAATTCTTAGATTTAACTGTAAAAAAATAAATAGCTTCAGTTAATAAGAAAGGCGTATAGCAAATGGTTAAAAAATCCGACTTAAAGAAACTTAATTCGATTATGCAAGAAGGAAATGAATTCAAAAACCTAAGAAAATACAATAAATCGGTTGAAAAGTATTTAGAAGCTTTAAGATTTGTAGAGGAGAGAGTCAAAGAACCAGAAGAACGCGAAGACGAGACAGCAAACATCAAATCTCAAATTGACCAAATATATTCTGTAGAAATCATCGATATTATTGAAACGGCAAATAATTTCATTAATAACAACGATTTCGACAATGCTTATAAAACATTTGACGAAGCAGGAAGGATCGCTGATAAAATTGTAGACAAGGGCTTGAGAGATTACGAAGTTAATGAAATTAATTACATAATAAATAAAAGCAAAATTGAAGAGTCCCTCTTCCAAGCCGAAGCAGTAAAAAAGGAAGATCAATACGATCGAGCTATAAGTATGCTTAGAGACACCTTAAATGCCGCCAAAGAGTTCTATATGGAAGATCTCGAAGGTGAACTGATTAAAAAAATTGAAAATTCTATCAATGAGACATATTCTAAAAAAGTTAGAGTTTTAGTTGAAAAAGCAAATCAATTAAAAGTGAGCGGTAATCTTGACGGCGCGCTTAAAATGTTTAGCGAAGGTTATAAATTGACAGATAATTATTACGAGTCTCAATTAAAAGATACTGAAATAACCAATTTAATAAGTTTGATCAACCAAATTTATTCGAATAAAGTGAAACCTATTGTACAAAATGGACAAAACTTAATCGAACAAAACAATTTCGAACAAGCAGCCAAAGAATTCGAAGAAGCATTAAGAATAACTAATGAAATGTACGATTCAGAACAAAAGAAATCGGAAATAGATCGAATAAATTCTATCGCCTCAGGTGTGCTGAATCCAATTTATTTAGAAAGGATTAAACCTATTTTAGATAAGGGAAAAGAGTTAACTATTAAAGAAAATTTTGAGGAAAATGTTAGCGTTGTAAACGAAATAGTTGATTTTTATCAGAAGGCTTTGGATATTGCAAATAAAATGGCTGAATCAAGAGAAAGAAACGAGAAGATAACCGATATAACTAATTTAATTAACAATACTTGTAAAAAGAGAATAGAATTTATTAAAGAAAAATCGATTCAAAAAATAGGACAACGAGATTACGAAAAAGCAATTAACGAGCTATATGCTGCAATTAGCGTCGCAAAGAGAATGGCTATTCCTGAAGAAACGAATGAATTTTTTATAGATTTGAAAAATACTGTAAATAAGGTCTATCTCGCCCAAATTGAGGACGTTCTTAAAGAAGGTACAGATAAATTAGCTCTGAAAAATTATAAGGAAGCAATAGTAATTTTTAATAGATCTCTAGAAATGACTAACAAAATGTACTTAACTCAAGAGATGGAAGAAGAGATCAACAAAATTAAAGGTTTAGTCTATCAAGCAGAATTAAAAGAGTTAGTAGACCGTGGAGATTTATCTGAAGAAATACAGAAATTCGAAAAAGAAATCGAAAAACTTAACAAAAAAATGGATTACGCCAAAACTATCGATGACCCCAACCGTAGATTTCAAGAAATGGAACAAATAAAGAAATCTATTGACGAAGTATACCACTCTGAAATCAAGCTACTAGTTGAGCAAGGCGTACAGTTAGCAGATAGCGAAGCTTTTAAAGAATCCTTTGAAAACTTTGAAAAAGCAATTAATATTAACGAATCCATTAAAAGTCCAGAGTATAAAAACCTAATTGCTATTAAGTACGAATACAAGCTGAAATTAATTGAAAAAGCTATATTAGAAATTAAAAGAAAAAACTACGATATTGCCATCGCAGATTGCAATAAAGCAATAGAACTAGATAGTACTTTTATAGACGCTTTCTATTACATCGGTATTGCAAACAACGATAGATACGAGTACAATACTGCCATTGACTATTTTAAGAAAGCTATTAATTTTAACCCTAAACACGCAAAATCATGGAATAATATGGGATTTAGTTACGAAAAATTAAGTCAATTCGATAAAGCAATCGATTCTTATAAAAAAGCAGTTGGATTTGAACCAATTTACGCATTAGCGTACTATAATATGGCAAATTCGTATAAACATAAAGAACAGCTTGATTACGCAATTGACGCTTATAAAAAAGCAACGGAAATCGACCCAGATTACGCGCTCGCTTGGCTTTTTATGGGATATGCTTATTTAGATAAAAATGATTACCATTCGGCGATCCAAAACCTAGATAAAGCAATCAATATTAATCCCGAAATAGGAAACGAGATTAACCCTTTTATTAATGAAATTAAAAAATCAGTAGAAAAACTTCAAAAAGGCTTATCAGAGAAGTTTACTAACAAATAAATTTCTTACTCATAAATTTAATTTTAATTTGTTGATCTTAATCTAATTCACTTTTATGTTAAATTATGTGAATATTAAAAAAAAAGACAAGAATTACTAAAAATAAGTTCTATAAAATATTTGAGGCGTATTGTTCAACTAAATATTCAATTTTACTCGAGTCTAATTGTTCTTTCGCAAGTTCAGGGCACATATGCTCTAAGTGGCACAGTAATTCGTTTAACTCTTCTTCAGCTTCTTTAGGATCTATATTATCTTGATCACTAATAACTATTGAACCCATTAGATGTTTAGAGCGCTTTAAGATGATAATATTTCCGCTCATTTTTAGCTGGCTAAGTTCAGAATTAAATGATTCTTTTACAAAACTATTAATTGCAGCAAATAATCCTCCTTGTAAAATATCTGTGTTCGAAGATGATGTTAAAGGTATACCACCTTCATCAAAGATAGTTATAGCTTTTGGAATTCAAAAAACCTCCTAACTTACATAAAACGCTATAATCCGTAGCCAAAATAATCACTCGATTTTGTATTTTGTAAAGATAAAAATTTTTTGATAACAAAATATTTTTAACTTTTTTTTTGTTAAACAAAATGTAATAATTTTGTTTTAAAAATAAGGTTTTTTTTCCCATTTTTTGTACTGTTGCCACAAATAATAATTATGTACACAATTTGGGTATAACTTTCTAAACATAACTTTCTAAGATTTAGACTATTTAGACATAGCTTTCAAAAATTTTGGCCACAAGGTTAATTTTTGTAGCCCGGGTAGAGCACCAAATAAGCGCTCTCCGACATATCTATCTCTATCCGTGTCGTAATTCCATAAATCTTGGATAGTATGCGCTTCGTACACATATTTTCTAACTGTTTTATTAGTATTTAATAAATTAGTATAAGTTGTCCATAAGGTTTTTGCGGAGGTATCATTACTATAAAACAGCAATTCGCAAGCAACGCCATTTCTAAAATAGCCATTTAACAAAATTCGAGCAATTTCCTGGTCGTATGTTATTAATTCTGGTCTTGAAAAGTTTGAATTGTTTTCTAATAATGGTTTTATGAGCTTTGCTGCGATATCAGCGCTAGCTAAACCACCTAAAAGTCCTTCGTAAAAGAATGCCGTAACCACTCCTGCGGCCTCTCCTAAGACAATCACGCGGTCTTTAGTCATGGCACTTATTGGATGTTTTGAAATCCCTCCAGTTGTAAATTTTCCGTCCCATTTCAATCCATTCATAAAAGGTTGAATTTTCTTATAGTTTCTTAGGATTCTAACTAATTTTTCTTTGAGCTGGTCAGGAGATTCTTTATTTCCTAGATATCCTGTCGAAATCCTACCCTTTCCTACATTAAAAAAGAAGGGGCCATTAGGGCTTATGTTAGGGTTTAGATGAAACATATATTGAAAGTTAAAATTCTCATCCAGTAGGCTTTCATCAGCGTAGGTGTTAGTATATATTCCCATAAAAGAGTCAGGAACTTCAAAACCTAACGATTTCTGTAAATTAAATCCACGAGAACCTGTAGCTAAAATTAAAAGTTTACTGGAATAAGATTCTCCTTTATTGTTAATAACCTCAACATAATCACTGTGTTTTACTACTTTTGCCACCTTTTCATTAAAATGCGTTATTCCACCTTGATCTTTAAACTTATCAATAAGCTTTTTAATGAATATTTCTGTGTGTGAAATCTTTCCTAGTGGTGCACCAAATTCTTTCGAATTCAAAAGACCATCATACTTGTCGCTCTTATAGTTTAATTGGAGAAAAAGTCTTGGAAAAATTGAATCGTCGTTCCAGAAGACATCGTCAATAAAAGGTTTATTATGTTCTGCAAATATATTTATTCTAACGGGTATTTCCCGATCGTAATCTTGCGATTCAATTAGAAGCGTTTTTGCGTACTTTGATGCCTTATACGCTAATGACGCTCCGGAAATCCCAGCACCGATAATAATTATATCGTAATTCATTAAATCTTTAAATTATTAATAAAAAAAAAAGATTATTAAATAGAATTTTAATAGAGCCTCTTAAATTCACTAGTATAGAATACTAATTAGGTCAAAAAATTAAAGAATATTTTCGATAGTTTTAATAAATTTATCTAAATTTAGTTCAGCCATACCGAGAGGGACCGAAGAGTCGAATAACACTACGATCAATAATGGATCGAGCTTCCACGGAATATTAATTTTTCTCGTAAAGATTTTTTGTTCATTATCTAAGCTAACAAATGTCAATTTGAATTCGTTTGCCACCATATGTCTAATTTCTAATTCTTTTAAAGAGGATAACAATATATTGTGCGGAAGAGAAGTAAAAATTACTTTTCCATTGATCGTAAATAACGTAGCACCTAATATCTCATTTTCTAACGTTAATCTCTTAATGAGATCGATAATTTTTCTATATAAAGGTTGACTATCGATCAATTCCTCTTCACCGGTAATAATTGAATCAATTTTAGAGTCGAATTCGGCGCTTTCGATTTCTTGGTAATCTTCAACTTCGTTGTTCTCTAAAAATTCTTCAAATACATCAACTATACTGACCAAACGGGAATTAATAAACAATAAACTAGCACTTGAATCCGCTAAAATAGCATAAATAAATTCCCCACTCACTTTAAAAGCAATTCTAAATCCACCCATTTCGAGAATTTCCGGAGTTTGTTTAGATATAACATTTGCTGAGAATGAAAATAACGCTGAAAAAAAGGGTGTAATTAAATTAGGGTCAATATTATCAAAATCGCTCGTTATATTTTTGCTGTAAATACAGATTCCAGTATTTTTTAATATAAAAAGCGAATGGATGTTCATCTTGAATTACTCAGAAATTTACTTATAGAAAAATATAAAAAATTTACTCTTTTAAGTGTTATTAAAAGAAGAATAGTCTACAAATATTGTTAATCTTTATCAAATATAAAAAAAAGTTTAGAATATTTTTCGTTTTTTCGTTCTTATGTTGGGACTTTTTTTTCATAATCGCGAGCTTTAAATAGAAGGCTAAATTTTATAAATTAATAAAGTTATGTGATTGTGATGCACTATATCACCACTTTAAACATAATTGTAAACAACACAAAAACGGAAAAGAAAATGTCTGATAATGATTTAGAAAAAATTCGGCTAAAAAAAGCCAAAATGCTGGTAAAATCTCAATCAATGCCAACAGAAATAGTTAAAATTCATTCGGCAGAAGAGTTTGATAAATTAACCCAAGATTTCTCTGATAAGGTTATAATAATAGATTTCTGGGCGGTTTGGTGTTCTCCTTGCCTGATGTTTGCGCCAATATTCGAAAAACTACAAAAAGAACGCTATCAAGATTTTATCTTTGTTAAAGTAAACGTTGACGAAGTCGGTTCTATTGCTCAAAATTATAGAATTACGGGAATACCTACTACATTATTTATTAAAGATAATAAGGTAATACATAAAATTGTTGGCGCAGTAAACGAAGATTACATGAACAGAATCCTGGAAAAACTTCAGTCTTTCGCGTAATTTGTTTTTTATTTTTTATTTATTAAATAGCAAAATAATTATTAGTGTTAAGCCTTGGAAATAGAAAGTATTTCAGAACAATTAAAAGGTATGTTAGAAGAGAAAAAGATTTTTAAAAGTGGAAAATTGTTTAAATGTATATTAGGACTTAACGTTATAGAATCAGTTGTGTTTTCCTATCTATTAAAGCACCAAGACGTTAGTACGATGGAATTAACTGAAATATTCAAAAAAGATCGTAGCTCAATTCAAAGAGCTCTCCAAACTCTAATTGAAGTTAATGTTATCGAAAGAAAATCAATGTCTTTAAAAGATTTCAGCGAAAAAAAGGATAGAGAAGATAAAACTAAACGTGGATACCTATATGTTTACGGAGCAAAAGATTTAGAAATGGTTAAAGCGCAAACTCGCGAATTACTCGATAAGTGGTACGCGTCTATGTTAAACTATATCGAAAATATAGATAGTGTCTTTGACTGCTACGAGAAACAAGGAGACCTTTGTTAAGTTTTAATCTGTATATCTATATTTTTAAACTCTGCCTCTAATGTAAGACTAATTAAAATATTGCAATCTAATTCTTTGTGAATTAATTTAAGTTTCAAAGTCTTTTTTAATCTTTTTATAGAATAAAGTTTAAATTTATAGTATGAACGATAATTCTAAGAAAATGCCGTTATTGTCAATAATTCTATTTGTTTTGATCATTACGCTAATAAATTCAGTATCAAATATGATTTCGCCGAATTTACTCGTGATATCAAGTTATTTCGGGTTTGGGGGTGATACAGCACCTATTGGAGTGCTTACTTTCTCCTTTATGATTTTTACTGGTGTTACGATGTTAATTTTTGGGTATTTGGCCGATAAAATCGTTAGAAAATGGATCGTGTTTTTTGGTTCATTAATGTTTTCCATCTTTTCGCTTTTCGTTATAACGGTTCCAACTGGAATTATTGGTTATTCCATATTTTTCTTCTTAACTATCTTAACAGGAATAGGATACGGCGCATTAATTCCAAGTATTTTTTCGTTAATGGGGGATTTGGTCTCGCGTGAGGATCGCTCTAAAGGCTTTTCGTTTTTCTCGATCGCATCTTTTTTTGGAATAGTTTTTGGTAGCGCTTTAGCTACATATGCGGGCAGTGCTGATTGGAGATTTCCCTTTCTATTAATTGGCATTGTTGGAATTCTGGCATCGTTATTATTTTTGCTTTTTAAAGAACCTTCTCGTTTGGGTAAAGATCACTCCTTTGATATAGACGTTGTCGATTACTCTTATAGGATAAAACTATCAGATGTAAGGATAATTTTTAAAAAGAAAGCTAATATTTGGTTAGTCGTTAATTTTGTAGATACGATTCCGACCGGTATTATACTAACATTACTTTACGCATATATGGAAGTATATCATGGAATTACCGCTGATGTGACTGTGCTAATTTTCTTAATCATCCTCGTAAGTATCATACTTGGAACTTTAGTGTTTGGGTATATTGGAGACAAGAAGTTTAAAAAAGGCAATAAAAAAGCGAGGGTTCTTTTAGCGTTATTTGGCAACATTGCTCCTATTCCATTTCTATTCGCCGCATTGATTATTCCGTTTAGCGCTCCTAATTTATTTCCTGGTTTAATAATTTGGATCGTACTATTCAGTATTGGAATGTTTACAAATGGAGCAGTAAATGGGAACTGGTACGCCACAGTCGTAGACTTAAACCTACCAGAAAACCGTGGGACTGTGTTGGCAACCTCAAATTTCTTTGACATCATTGGTCGAGCCATTGGTCCTTTAATCGGAACCATTATCGCAGATATATTCGGTTTTGTTATTGGAATGATGATTTCAATTTTCTTTTGGATTTTTATTCCCTTTTTCTGGATTCCAGTCCTTAAAAATGTCGTAAGAGAAATTGAATCTACCGAGAAAATATTTGACGAGAGAATAAAATCTTTAGCTAAAGTTAAAGACTAATACTTAAAAAATCCTTTTTTTATAATTATCAAATTTGTTTTTTCATTTAGCTTAAGAAAAAAAAATAAAGATTTAAAATGGTAAAACGATTAAGTTAATACTAAATAGCATCTCCAGCAATAAAGCAACAATTATATAGAGTATAAAAGCTATAACTGTAACCAATATCGCTCCTAAAAATCCAACATGGTGCCGTCCGCTAATAATTAACCACGCAGCAATTAAAACTATGAGCCAAGCTAACCAACCACCCAGAAACAGAAATGTAAGAGCGTAAATAATGGTTATGATGAAGGATGTTATAAAGACTTGTCCGAATTCTGTGTGTCTCGCACTACTGAAAATATTTAAGGCAAGCTTAAGAAAGATCGCCATTATAATAAGAAAGATCAAATAAAAAATAAGAAACCACATTATTCCTTCAAGACTGCTAAACATTTGAGCCCAATCTTCGTTAAAAATTTCAAATATCATATGAAAACCTTGTTTTTAAGTATATTAAATATGATCTTTTTTAAAATTTCATGAATATTTAATTTATCCATTATTTAAAATTCTAAAACAATTTATTGATTTTTTAGCTACTCCTATTTTGATTGATAAATGAAGATTTTTAAATAACATTCTATATTTCTAGTTTTTATTAGGAGAAAATTTTTTGAATGGATGTATTATGACAAAAGAGAAAAAACAAAAGAAACAGGTTAATGAAAGTTACGATTTATCCGATAAGGACGAATATAGCCACGATTGGGGCAATTTTCCTCCATTCCATAATGAGAGTTGGTACTTCAATTTTATTGATCGGCCAAATAACGTTTTTTTAGTTACGAGATTATCTTACCACATGGATAAAAAAAAGTCTCTGGTTTTAGTTTTGCTGATAATTGATGGTAAGGCTAGAGTTTATTTTCAGGAAATTCCTCTTGAAAAAATGCCTGCTAATACTTGGGAAATCGATAAGAAAATAAAATATTACTGCGTCAAACCAATGAAGCAATGGACAATTAAATTCATAAATAGTCAAATTGATTTAAATGTCAACCTTGAGGGAAGGTTTCCAGTATTTAATTCAGCTGCGGGTATGGATCCCTTAGCATTTCTTAAGGAGGACTATACTAACACAGAGCTAGTATTTGCTCAAATGCATTATGAGCAACCTATGATAGCGACAGGAACTTTGATCATGAAGAAAAAGGGGGAAGTAATTGAAACGCGAACCATTAAAGGTTTCGGTCATCGCGATCACAGCTGGGGCATTAGAGAGTGGGGCGGGATTGATTCGTGGAATTGGGTTGTTGCCCAGTTTGAAGATGAGACAATTAATTTTTACAAAGCTGAAGCCCTTGGTGAAGTAAAACAAGATGGAATAATTTATTCTGAAGGCGCTGATAATATTAGAATAGAAAAAATAGAAGTGACAACAGAAACGAAAGAAGACGAAAAAACGCCTGTTTCATCAACATTTATCATAACGGATGAAAATGGAAAGAAAAGAACCATAGAATCAAAAACAATATTTTCGCAATATTTACCTCTTCCATCCGAGAAAGGATTAACTGAAATTTACGAACAAGTAGCAATATTCACTTTCAATGGTAAAGAAGGCGATGGTATTTCGGAGTACTTATCCACAACGCGGGATTAACGCGCTATGAGTTAAAGTTTGAGCTTTTTTTTCATTTTATTTCTTATTATCATTAAATGTTCTGTTTTTATATCTATTTATGAATAAATATTGTGAGACAGTATAATGCTATTAGAAACCGTTGGTTGAAGATAGCAGGCTTATATATACAATATTCACTTTATATTTCATCAAAATAATTTGAGGTAAAGGTAAGATGCCAGGAACTGCTGATGCTACTCCTTAAATGTTTCTCCCGCATTTTGGGTTAGAAAATAACCCGAAGCGGGAAAACCATATTTTTTCCCTTTTTTTTTGTAAGTATGATTAACTATTCATCTTGTAAATTATAATAAAAGGGGTCTAATTTTTGGGCTTTTCTGGTCCTAAACATTCGCGTAAGAAAGGGATGTACCCCTTCGTATTTTTCTAAAGCTATAATTTGCAATTTCTCTGCTTCTGTTTCAGCTAGGTTAGACTTTATTTTTTTCCCTAATTTATAAATGTAAAACTTTATTTTATCTTTGTCCACTAAGTTGGTTTTTAATGGTTTACCCTCGGCATAGTCAAAAGCCCAAGTCCAGTTAAATTTATCTTCTATATCTGCGTATTGGGCGTATACACCTAAGACGATATTAGCATAAAGGTTACTCCCAATCATCAATTTTTTAGTAAAGTTCCATTTCGATATATCAATATATAATTCTTTCGTGGCATTTTTTGCAAATTTCGATAGTTCCTCTAAGATATTAAGCGAAAGAGGTTTTAATTCACCTAGATAATCAGGATATCTAAGATCTTTTGGGTGCGATAATTCTCTTGTCCAAATCCCTATTGATGTTATGTTTGAAGAATAATCGGTTGGATCGGCAAATAAAGTGCTCCAATCATTAAACTCGATTTTTTTCATATCTTTTAGCGTCATTCCAAATATCACATTTGAAAACGGTGCAATCTCGCTGATTTTATATGGCATATTTCCAGACATATCTAATCCATACATTACATCCCCAGTGTATAGTTCTATGAATTCTTTGAATATTAAAGGTTCAGTGTTGTCTTTAAAATAATATGGTCCATGCTCAGATATAGTAAATCTACACTCGGCTTGGGAAAGGAAACTATAGATGGTTAAATGGGCGATGGTTTGCTTTAAACGCTTGGTTATCTCTTTATTATTATTTATAGGGATCATATTACCTTTTAATTTTTCAATATAGTCGTCAGAAAGACATGTAAGTCTTTTATTTTTTAATATTAAAGTCTCGTCATTGAGATAATTAGGGCTCAATCTTTTCCAAAAGTCAAGAACGAATTTAGTTTCTTTTTTCTTCGTTTCTGGCTCTACAACGATATTAGTTTCGCCACCTTTTTTTTTATTTAAGTTATCATAAATAACTTGAGCTCGACCATGCAAATACAACATACCTGTAGAATAAAAACCCAAATGGTTTAATCCTGGGCCTAAGGATTTCGATCTTCTGGCGATTTCCTCAGGCGATATCTTACTTGCAACTTCTTTTAAGATATTATATAAATAAGATTGATCGTATAAAATATAACAAGCAACATGAATGTAGTGCGATACCGGAAACATTTTACTTTCAACCATTCCACGATTTAGAAGATTTGCTACAGTGGTCTTAGAAATCAACGCGATTAGTTCATTTGCTTCTTGGTCGCTAATATCACCTAACATATAAACAACTCCTTATAATTTGATTTTTTAATTACTTAAACTCATTTTCTAAATATAATATTTTTAAATTTAAATGGAAAATAATTTTGTTAATTACTCAAGTAAATAAATAATCCCCTTGTCTTCACTTTCCGTAACTATTTTTCCCTTTTTCCCAGTCAGTGAGGACAAATCGTCTATTAAAAATTCTACAGTCATTATGCAAGGTATTTCGAATTCTCTTGAAACTATGGCGAGATGTGAGCCTACAGAACCGAGTGAGCATAATACTCCTGCTAAATCTGATAAAATTGGACCAAGAGTAGTAGAACCAGAATCTTCGACTATACATATTTTCCCGTTGGCATCATCAAATATATTTATTACATCTTCAACAGATTGGATAAACACAAATTCCCCTATTACTTCTGAATTGGAAGAACAAGATGCACCTTCCCCTATTTTTTTCATTTAAATCAACTAAAAATTATATTTTAAAATAATATCAATCTATTATTTTTTAAATTTATAGTTATTTATCGTAGTTATTTTAATTTTTTATTTACAATTTTAGAAATTTTTACATAAATATATAATGTTTTACCTTATCTTAGAAACTAAATATTTAAAAATTTAGTAAACAAATTATATTATTTACTATTTTAAAGAACATCGATGATAGAATCAGAATTCGTTGTATTTTTTCCAGAAGCAAAGCCTAATACTGCTTTATTAGGGGGAAAAGGTTCTAATTTAATCAAATTAATTAAGATGAAAGCAAAAGTTCCCCCCGGATTTATAATCAATACCAATTGTTTCAAGAAATTTCTTAATGAATCGAAATACTACGACCAATTGAGTAAATTATTGGCAAAGAACTTAAATCCAAAAGAAATTTTACGCCATTCAGCCAAAATTACGAGATTAATATTGGAATCAAAAATTCCGAAAAAAATAATTGAAAGCATCGAAGTAGCTTTAGATAAATTGGTTAAGGGAAAGGATATAGGCTTATCTTTTGCCGTAAGATCTTCAGCAACAATCGAGGATTCAAGCAAATTCTCCTTTGCCGGACAAGCAGAGAGTTTTTTACACAATCTTACTTTACATGATTTATTACAATCGTTAAAAAATTGCTGGGCATCTTTATTTTCACCTAGTTCAATATTATATATGCTTCATATGAGAAAGTTGGGCGTAAATTTCTCGTTGAAGAATGTTCATATGGCAGTTATTGTTCAACAAATGGTTAATTCACAAATATCAGGAGTTTTATTTACATCTAACGTGATCAATAACGATTCAAACCAAATGTTGATTAATTCCACATGGGGGCTTGGTAATACGATTGCTGATAATTTAATTATCCCGGATTCTATTGTAATTAAGAAGAGTAAATTTGAAGTTTTAAAAAGGATTATCGGTAAAAAAAAGAAAAAGTCGATTAAAAACCCTGAAGGCGCCCATACTGTTATGGTAGAAAACTACCCAAAATCAAGGACTATTTGCTCTTTAAACGATAATCAACTGCGCCAACTTCATAATTTAGGATTAAAAATTGAAAAAGAATTTAATTTTCCTCAAGACATTGAATGGGCCATAGAAAACGATGAAATCTACATATTACAAAGCCGCCCAATCACTACATTAAAAAAGTAAGCAATTAAAATTAACTTTTTCATGAATTAAATTAATATTAAAAGAAAAAAAGAGTTTTATTTTTATTAAATTTGATTAATTAAATACCGATATCCCACTTTAGAAAAGAATACGGAAAGAATTTTTCTTGTTCTAATTCTGCTACTACATATCCCTTTTTCATAGAGTTATCTCCCTTTAAATACGCAGCACCTAATATTCTTACCACCTCTATTTCGCCCCAAGGATCGCTCTCAGATGACCTTAATGTAATTTCTGCGTTCCCCAGTTTTAATTCCTTAGGTCTTAATAGAACCTCTTCTCTTATTAACCGCGGGTTGTAATCAAAACCCTCACCATCTGGAGAAGGAAAGTGCTTAAAATTATATATTACTGTCACAATTTCAGAGCCATCACCAATTGTGCCAGTAAAAAGCTCCATAGCATCAGGTGCATTTAATCGACCGTTCAGTTTTGCCTTCACTTCGAAATATCGCGTTCCTTGGCGCTCTATCCATCCTTCAACGATTCTCTTTTCGCGTTTAAGATAGAGATCTGCCATTTTTTTTGGATATCCAAATACTTCTCGACCAGCGACTAACGCTTGGTCGTCTGTAACTGGCATCGATAGGCAATAGCTTCCTTCTACACCGTCATATTCTGCACTTAAAAAAAGAGCGCCTTCGTTATATGTCACTCCGAAATTTGTTTTAGGATAATAAGCGATAAACGCGTTAGCAATTGGAGTGCTTGTAGGTTTTAACGGTGGCGGCAGCAATCGTTTTATTATTTCGGGTTTTGTCTCCCAATAGACGACCAGCATTTCTGCGTCGTAGAAGTCAGCGGTTTCTCTTTTAGTCATAAACCCGCCCGAAGATCTTAAAAAACTCGTTTTATTTTCACCTCAAATTAGATTTTTACTGATACTATTATTAATATTTCAATTTTTAATTTAATATTACTGGATTGATTATTTATTTTATGACAATGCTTGATCTATTAGTTCCATGAGATCAACCATCTTAATATTTGAATTTAAAGCGGTTATTGCATCCATTAGATTTCTATAACAAAACGGACATATACTCACAAGATAATCTGCGCCAGTCTCCTCAGCTTCCTGAACTCTAGTCTTAGCAACTTCTAATGCTAAATCGGGAAAGCCTTTCTTTACGCCTCCCCCAGCTCCGCAACATTTAGCGTTCTCTTTAATCGTTTTCATCTCGGTCAAATTAGATATTTTTGATAGTATCTCTCTTGGTTCTTCGTAAATCGGTGAAAGGCCAGAATTTCTTCCTGTATGACAGGGGTCGTGATAGGTCGTATTAATTTCTAAATTCTTAAGAGTTATATCTTTTTCCTCTAAAAAAGATTTAATATACTCGATTGTATGAAGCACTTTAATTTCTATGTCCTCAATAAAGTCAGCGTAGTCTATTTTTAAAGTCCTGTAACAACCTGCGCAACTCGTAATTATAGTTTTAACGCCACTTTTTTTGAATAACTCGTAGTTTTTCACAGCCACTGAATTGAATGTTTTCATATCCCCAGTTCTCTTACCTACGCTTCCGCAACATACTTCATGTTCTCCAAAAATAGAAAAATCAACTCCAAGTTTACGAAGTACTTTTGCTGTGTTTATAGCTACTGGTTGAATTTCTGGAGTTAGAGCAGCAGTGCATCCAACAAAATAAAGCACATCCGCTTTTTCAGAATAGGCATTTTTTACCTTAAAATCAAGTTTTTCAATCCAATTACTTTTCTCTTTATTATCTCTCTGATATGGATTTAATAAATCAACCATTGCCTGATTCATTGGTATGTGTGCTTCCAGACCACAACCCGCGTCTATTAATTCTGCTCTTAAAGCCTCGTAAATAGTTGCGTTATCCATATCATAGGCGCAAGCTTCAGAGCACGCGTTACAAGTTGGACATTGATAAATTACTTCAGCCATATCTTTGCTCAGCTCTAATTTTCCTTGCCAAAGAGAGCGAATAATTTGCATTTTTCCTCTTCCAAAGAAAGCTTCAAAGCCAGATGTGTGATCTCTTGCCACGCAAACGCCCCATTTTTGGGGATCTGAAGTATAATCTGTAGCTTCTCGACAATCTCCACAACTGATACATTGTAAAATTGTCGGACCGATTTTGCTTAAATGTTTAAACTTTTCGTTAGGATTTATTTCAGTCATATTATTTCCATCTACTCTTTATTTTTAATAATATTTTGTGTTATATCGTTATCGTAACTATACATATGAAATTTATTTGGAGACAATAAAAAATCAGGGTCTACAACCCTTTTCATATCTTTAAATAATCGTAGAAATTCGGGAGTATAAGCGTTGGCTTCTACTATTGATTGAGAGATCGATTCTCCTAACCAATAATGTACACCTCCATACTGAACCTGATATATTACCTTTTTATGCCATATATCCATAGCGACTTGACGCTGATCATCTACATTTTCGGCATTAAAACCACCAGCAAAAATACAATGACCATTAGGTAATAAATGGATTGATCTGGCGAATAACGAAAAACTTTGAGCCGGGAAATTACCTGTATTTTCGTTATCAAACAACTCGTTTAACTCTTTCTTATCTGCTATTGATGAAATTGGGATTTTATGACAAGTTGTACATGATATCTTAGGAGGCGCTAACGAGATGAATTTGTTAAAATAGCTATAGGGAAACTTAAAATCGAACTTCCAGTCCTTAGCTAATTTTAAATCTAGATCGATTTCTGTCCATTCAAAAGGTCTTGCAACATTATCTTTAGTCATTATTCTATTTACTTGTTCAATATAGACGTCCAAAATTCGCTCGTCAAACGCTTCAAGTATAAACATAAAAACAGGTCCACTAAGTCTAGCTCTTTTTGGAGGTCGGATTTTAGCTTGGGAAGCTAAGAGTTGTACTACTACGCGTGGGTTTATATAAAGATCGTGTATTCCGTCTTTAACTTCTTTTTGTAGTTCATACATTAATTCAAAAACTTTATTGTAATCGTCTTTTTTCAGTATGTAATTCTTCTGTATCTTATAAGGCGAATTAGGGAATAACCTTAAAGAACATTTAGTTTTAATGCCCATAGTTCCGGCATCTCCCATAAATAGCCCCGTAAAATCGGGAGCAACGCCGTACCTACAAAAAGGTTTTGAGTACTTATTAGCTGCAGCCCCAGTCCAAATTATCGTGCCTTGTGGATTTAGTAATACCACCTCAACACCTAAACAAATGTTTGGAACTAAACCATATTTAGTGGACCCAAAACCAGCGGTGCTGTTAGAAAGCCCTCCTCCAATTGTTGCTGAAAATCCACTTCCGGGACCGAGTACTCCTGTCGTTAAATCTTTTTTGTATAGTTCTGATAGTAAAGCCCCCCAGGTTACTCCACATTCTACCTCACAATAGAAATCCTTTTCATTTATTTCAATAATTTTATTCATCCGCGTAAGATCAATAAGGATTCCCCCTTCAATTGTCGCACCTCCAACTAAATCGGCCCCTCCTCCTCGCGGTACTATAGGAATTTTATATTTATTAGCAATTTTTACAATATCTGAAACTTCTTCCGTATTCTCTGGACGTACTATAATATCAGCCCATCTATCAGGAAAGGCAGGATCAACGTTTCTAGAATAGGCAGCTTTCATAAAATCTTTATTAGTGATATATTCTGTTCCAACCGCTATTTCAATTTCTTTGTATACCTTATCAATTTTGGACATGATTCAATATTAACGAATAATAGATTTGTAATATAATTAATACCAATCCCATTTGAGAAACGAATAGGGTAAAAAATCTGTTTGATCTACCTTAGCAACAACCTCTCCAGGAAGCATAGTATTGTCTGTTTTAAGATATAACGCGCCTAGTACCTTTACTACTTCAACTTCAGCCCATGGATCGTGCACAGTTGAGTTTAATTTTATTTCTGCTACACCCATTTCCATTGATTTTGGACGAACCGAAGTTTCTTGCTTAACTAACCACGGATCGTAATCAAAACCCTTTTTATTAGGTGCTGGAAAGTACTTGAAGTTATAATTAATCGTATTTCTCTTTCTTCCCGGAAGAAGACCCAACTCTTTTATGATACTTGGCGTTTCGCTATCGTTGAATTTACCGGTTAATTTTACTTTAATTTCAATATTCTTAACTCCAAGACGCTCAGACCAAGCTTCAACATCTTTATCCTTTCGATGAAAATGTATTTTAGCTATTTTTTTGGGGAATCCAAAAATCTCCCGACCTCCAATCATCGCTCGATCGTCGTCAACGGGCATAGCTAAGTAATAATTTCCCTGTAAGCCATTATATTCACATCTTAACGTCAAAGCACCTTCAAAATACGGTAATCCTTGATTGGTACTAGGGTAATTTGCTATAAATGACATAACTACGGGTCTACTAACAGGCTTTAAAGGAGGGGGTAAAATCTTTTCGACTATCTCAGGTTTAGTTTCCCATAAAACGGTTATCATTTCAGCACTTTTAAATACGCTCGTCCTTAACCTTTCTTTTCTCTCTTCTATCTCTTTTATTGAACGCTTAAAACTAATTTTAAATCACCTAATTTTCCTCTTTTACAAAATGTTCTGATAAATCGTGATCATAACTATACATGTGAAACTTTTTTGGACTTAACAAGTAATTTGGATCTACAGCTTTTTTCATATCTTTGAAAAATTGAATAAATCCAGGCGTATAGGCATTAGCTTCAACTATAGATTGAGAGATTGCTTCTCCAAGCCAATAATGTACGCCTCCATATCGTACTTGAAGACGTAGCTTTTTGTGCCACATTTTCATGGATTTTTCGCGTTGTTCATCTATGTTATCGGCATTGAATCCACCTACAACTACACAATTACCGTTAGGTAAAAGAAATATAACTGTTGCAAATAATGCAACACTTTGTGGTGGATATTCATCCCGGTAGTTAATATCAAATTGATCGCTTAAATTTGCTACTTTATGTAAAGCAGAAATTGGAACTTTATGACAAGTGGTACACGATATTTTCGGCGGGGCTACCGATATAAATTTATTAAAGTAGTGATAGGCATATTTTAAATTAAATTCCCAATCTTTGGATAGAGGCGCTTCTGGATCAATTTCTTGCCATTCAAACGTTCGAGCATCGTCTTTCATAAGATTTTCAATTTGTTCAAGGTAAACATCTAGCACCCGCTCATCTGTAGATTCCACCAATATCGAAAAAACCGGCCCTTTTAATCTCGGTCTTTTAACTGGTTTATTTTCCACCATACCTGCCATTAATTGAACTACAACAATAGGAATTACAAGTACATCGTGTAATCCGTCCCGTACTTCTTTCCGTAATTTATACAAGAGCTCAGAAACTTTATTATAATCGTTCTTCTTTAACATGTAATATCGCTGCGCTTTAAACGGTGTCTCGGGATGCAATCGTAGGAAAGCTTTAGTCTTAATACCCATAGTTCCTACATCCCCCATAAATAATCCCGTAAAATCGGGAGCCACCCCATATCTACAAAAAGGCTCTGCGTATTTATTAGCTGCTGCTCCTGTCCTAATTATCGTTCCTTGTGGATTTGGTAAAACTACTTCGACACCTAAACAAATGTCAGGAATAACACCGTATTTTGTGGATCCAAAACCAGCAGTACTATTAGAAAGGCCCCCTCCGATAGTAGCAGAATAACCGCTCCCAGGACCGAGTACTCCTGTTGTTAAACCTTGTTTTTGTAATTCCGATAGCAACTCACCCCATGTTATTCCACATTCTACCTCGCAATAGTAATCCTTTTCATTGATTTCAATAATTTTATTCATTCGCGTAAGATCAATTAGGATCCCCCCTTCGCTTACAGACCCCCCTACGAGATCTGCGCCACCACCTCTCGGAATCATTGGGATTTTGTACTTATTAGCGATTTTTACGATTTCAGAGACCTCTTCAGATGATTCTGGCCTCACTATAATATCTGCCCATCTATCTGGAAACGCCGGGTCAACATTTCGAGAATATGCCGCCTTCATAAAATCTTTGTCTGATATAAAATCGGAACCGATTATTCCCTCTATTTCCTTATACGCATCCTTTACTTTTGACATTATCATCTATTATAAGATAGAACTTGTGAATTAATAAAAGTATATGAAAAAAAAATTATTTTAATTTCTTGACTCGTTTAGCTATTTTCTTTTTAACATCTTCGTAAGAAGGCGGGGGTCCAGTTCTAATCTCCTTCTCGTCAATAAAAAGCGCATCAGCAATTCCCCACTCCAAAAAAGTCTCCCTATTGAATGTATCTATTTCTGTGAAAACTACTTTATCTCCAAATTCGGAAGCTGCTCTTTTTGCTCTTTCAAAAACTATATTTTGAGCAGGGCACCAGCCATTTATAAACGAAGTCACTGATACCTTCCCTGGTATTTTTTTGGGCTTTTTTTTCTGCCTTATCATTTTAGGCGGAATAGCATCGTTGGAAAAAGGTTTCCATAGTAAAACGCTTATACTCTGCTTATCAACTTTAACATATCCTTGCTTTTTAAACCAAGAAGCTCTCATAAAAACGGGTATAGAAAGCCCCCATGCTACTAATCCTTTCGCACCCTTACCCCTTACATCCTCTTCAGCAGCTCTTATTAAAGCCTTACCAATTCCTTTCTTCTGGAAGTTTCCAACTCCTTCTTTGTAGCCGTGTACCCAGATACAATTTATAAAGTATAAATTATCGCCTTCTGCGGTTGAATATTCAAGAGGAACGTATTGTATCATTCCCACTACTTTGTCGTCCTCAGTCACAGCAATTTTAACTCCAAGCCCTTTGTCTTTCATTTTATTATACCAAAGCTCCTTGTGATCCCCTGCTTCTTTCATCTCGTCGCTCCAATCTTCAAGACACATAAAATAAAGTCCGTTATATTTTTCCTCTAAATCAATTATTTTCGTAAAACATCACTCTCCTAAGTATTGGATTTGTTTAAATAAAACTTAATGAATATATAAATATCTAACAATAAAAACTTATCATATATTAAATAAGTCTTTACATCCACGAAGCTATCTTTGGAGTTTTCGCTAAAATATCGACGAGAACATCGTATTCAATACAATTTATTCTCGTGTCAACTGATTCTGGGTCAATCCCACGCGCTAAAAGGTCGGGTGTCATCGCAAATACGGTTATGGGCAGATTTAGTAATAAATTTAAAGAACTGGGCATCACTCCCTTTTTAGAGGTTCCTATAACTCCGTCGTGGATTAAAACAACAGTGACATTTGCGTCTTTAATCTGTTCCTTTATTATATTAAATAGATTATCTATGGACGTACTTTTTCTCGTGCTAAATCCAAAAAGGTACACCAATTTATTTATATCTTCCATTTGTACAACCATAATCCCATCACACTAATACCTATAAAACACATCTGCTTGTAAAATAAACTCTGAAATCTCCTTCCAGCTGGCAATTTTTACGTTGTCAAAATCTATCAAATCTGAAGGCTCAATACTAGCTATTTCTAAGGCAGAGTCTAACGCGTAAACCTCGAAGTCAGATAGTTCCATCATTCTAAAGATGTTCGAGGGGGTTTCCATGTTAACTTTCTCAGGATCAAAATTCTTACTTAAAAAATAGACCGAATCGCCGATGAATACTATCTTACATTCGTCAAGATCCCCCACTGCCATAATTCCAGCGGCCATGCGGATTGCTTCGAGAGAAGAATTTTTACCTATTGGAGAATCTTCGCACAAAATTACCACAGATTTAACCATTAATTTACACCCCCGGACCAAATACTATAACTCTTTCTGATTCTGCCATCCACTCAGACAATCCACCTAATCCCACTTGAAGCGCCCCCTCAATAAAATCGTCGGATTTTAGCCCCGTGAAGTTAACCCAAGTACTACAGACAGATAGATTTAGGTTATTCTTCTTTATGAAATTCTCGAGGCGTTCGGGTAGATTTCTCATGCTTGAGCTTATATTTATTTCACGTTTGACGTTATACACGCCACTCCCGTAGAAAAAAATACCTAAAATTTGATGCCCTTTCTTTAAGATTGCCTTTCCTAAGTTAAGCATCGTATCTATCGCTTCAAATTTATAAGGTTCCGCGCATACGACAAAAGTAAAAACAACCATAATAGTAAAATCACTTTTTTTAATGATTATTTATATAACGTATTCTTATTTATCATTTTTCGCAAAAGAAAACACGTTCCTTTAGGGAAGTGATGAATTTTGCATCATTAAAAGTTGAACCTCTTCTTCTTTAAATATAAAAAAATAATAGATTAACCAATGCAACTCGTTCGACAAGTTCAATTCAAACGCTCGAAATTATTGGACGAGATCACTTTTCTTTCAAAAAACTTGTTTAACGTCGCCACCTACACGGTTCGACAACGATTCTTCGTGGATCGTCATTGGACTCGATATAACGAGTTATGGCGATTGTTAAAATCACACAAGGCGTATAAAAAGCTTCAAGAGATGTGCGGTTCTCATCCACCACAACAAGTCTTAAAGCAAGTAGATCGAAACTTCAAGAGTTTTTTTAAAGCAATTAAAATGTGGAAAAAAGAACCATCTAAATTTCAAGGAATGCCAAGGCTCCCCCATTACAAGCGTAAGAATGGTCGTAATTTGGCCTATTTCACTTCATTACAATGTAGGTTGAATGAAGGTTTTGTTTTACTCACGAAAAAGATGGAAAGATTAGGCTTTCCGAAAATAAAAACGGATCTCGAAAATGTAAAAGGAGTTCGCATCGTTCCTTTCGGGGATCGATATAACGTCGAATTGATCTACGACTACGAACCACTAGACTTGTACTTGAACGAGGATAACATGTTAGGGATCGATTTAGGACTTAACAACATCGTAACTGCGTCAGATAACGTTGGAAATAATCCATTGATTATCAAGGGCGGTGTCGTGAAGTCGATCAATCAATTCTATAACAAGCAATTAGCCAAATACAAATCGTTAAGCAAGATTTGTAACGACACCGAATTGACTAAACGCATCTTGAAACTTCATCGAAAGCGAAACAATAAAATTAGAGATTTTTTCCACAAAACTTCGAGAAAAGTAGTCAATCACTGCATTTCTAACGATATAGGGACGATAATCATCGGGTATAACGAGGGTTGGAAACAGAAAGTTAAGATCGGCAAGAAAAACAACCAAAACTTCGTGTCAATACCTTTTCTAAAACTTGTCCGACAAATCGAATACAAGTCCGAGATGGTCGGAATTAAAGTAGTGAGAATCACCGAAGAATATACTTCGCAAACTTGCTCTTCGTGTGGAGTCGTTCGCAAGTCAAACCGCAAGTATCGCGGTCTATACGCGTGTAAAGATTGCGGGTTAGTATTAAACGCCGATGTGAACGCTTCAAGAAACATGATACAAAAAGGAGTCCCTGAGTCCAAGTGGTTAGGGGATAGAGGATGTTTGAACCATCCATTAGTGTTAAAAGTTTAAAGACTCTTAACCTACGAATCCAAGCCCTTTAGAGCGTGGTAGTTCAAATAGCGTTAATATTTTATAAATCATACTTCTCCCTTAAGTTCAAATTTCAAGTGAAAATTGTATTTATCTTATATTATATCGTAACAACTTTTTTTGCTATTCAATATCATAAAGTAATTGAATCTTAATATATTGTAGTATCAAAATTATTAATATGAGGTTTATCTAAAGTGTCTATCGTTGATTTACTAGTTCCGATGTTTTTAAGTTTTAGAGAAGGTTTAGAATCTGTTATTATTGTAGTTATTATTTTATCCTATTTAAAGAGCACAAACCAAAAAAGTTATTATAAATACGTGTATATCGGAGCTATTTTGGCCGTAATTTTCAGTATTATTTTTTCTATTGTCTTCTCGTTAATATTGGGAGGATTTACAGGAATATTGGAAAAATTATTCGAAGGATATACTTTTGTTATTTCTGGAATATTTATTGTAACACTCATTTTATGGATAAGTAAAGAGG
>JAHQWH010000160.1 GCA_029856105.1 Promethearchaeia archaeon
TTTGCGGGGATTGGTCTCATTGGACCAATTGTATCTAACGCGTTAATTAAGCAAATCCCTGATATTGTTGAAATAGGATTTGTCACAAGCGAATATCTCCCTCCTATAAGCGTTTTTTACGAAGGTGTGCTAAAACATCCATTCAGAATTTATTATTCCCCTAAACATAACTTAATTGTTGGTGTTTCAGAAGTACCGTTTCAAGTTGCGACCGCTTATAACGACTTATCTAAAACCATAAATAATTGGTTATTATCTGACGATGTAAAGGCCAAGGAAGTTGTGATTTTCCAAGGGATACCTCAGCGTGGAATTATTGACGATTATCCAATATATTATGCAGCTGAAGCAAATATGGTCGACACTCTGGAAAAATTTGGAATTAAGAAAGTAGAGAAAGGAATCATCGTTGGTCCCGAAGCAACCGTATTAAACGAAGCTTTATCAAATAAATTAAACGCTTACGCCTTGTTTGCTCCCGTGTTAGAAATACCAACACCAGAAGCTGGCGCGGCAATAATAGAGGTGTTAAATGAGATTTATGGTCTAAACATAGAAACATCTAAATTAATTGAGGAAGGAAAAGAGATCAAAGCAAAAATGCTCGAGCTAGCTGAAAAAGCACAACAATTCCAAAAACAACAACAAATAGAGGAACCTAAAGAAGGATACAATCGATACTTTCAATAATTAATAAATTAAATTTTGTAATCATAATCACATTTTTTCTACTATTTTTATTAGGTATCGTGTTAAAGCTAGGTAATAATAATTTATAAAAATTAATTTTATTATTCTTGGGCAATTTTTCTTAATGATTTAACAGTAATAAGAGGTAAATTTTCATTAAAGAAAAATTTATTCCAATTCAAATTAACCAAGAGCTCTGTATGCGCTGTGAGAGATGTGTAAAAGCGTGTAGGAACGACGCAATTTACTTTGATCATTCAGTTAGGCTTGTGGATTATGCTAAATGTAAAGGATGTTTATCTTGTGTTCAAGTTTGTCCTCGAAATGCAATTCAGGTCACTTCAGTAATACCCCACCAGGTTCTTACTGTAAAAATAGATCATACTAAATGTACCATGTGCGAACTATGTCTTGAGGAAAACGGTAAATTTTGCCCTAAAAATTTGTTTTATAAAGGCAAAGTGAAAAAAGATGGACAAGAAATGGATGGGATTCTCTATAATTTTAATGAAGTTGATAAGTGCCAAGGTTGTTTGAAGTGTGAATCAGCTTGCTCTGAGGGTGCAATTAAACCCGTTGTATTCGATGGGAATTCTTTTATTTGAATATCTAACTTATTGTAATTTTTCTTTAACTTTTTGAATGACAAGTTTTTTAATTTCAGAAAAATCAGAAATTACTACAATACCTTCCAAGCTCTTTAATTTTTTAATATTCTCAAGTTCAATATCTCTGATTTTCAACACTAATGGCGTTCCATCGGGTCGAGAAGTAACAATTGGCTCAGTATCTTGATCTGAAGGGAAAATATATGCTATTTGACCTCCTTTAATAGCTTGAGCAACACAGTTAGTAATTAGCGTGTCTGCTATACCATATACAATTTTTGCGATAGTATTTGCAGAAACGGGGGTAACTAAAAATAGATTGTATTTACCAAGCTGTAAGGGACCAGCATAAAACGGTATATTTGGGGTTTTTTCTACTTTAACTTTTTCAACTGCTTTAGTTAGAGCTAACCACATTTTATACCACTTGACAACCGCCGCACCTTCCTTTGATAGAATTACAGTAATATCAATATCATGATTATTTTGCAAATCAACCATTAAATCAATTAACTCTTGAAGTAAATAACCTGTGCCAGTTATACCAACCATTAGTTTAAATGTCATGCCTAAAAATTATAAATGATTATTTTTTAATATAAATTCAAATCATTAAATTAAAAACTTTAAGGTTTTTCTTTATTAAGAGATTTAATATTTGTTTTTTAATTTAAATTTTTTTTCCAATTTAGTTATAAAATCCAATCATAAGAGTTAATAATTTAAGCATGATAATTATTAAAATAGAAGAATCGAAAATTTTTGTTTATGATTAATTATGGATACATCGAAGTATGTTTATCTTGATTATGCCGCGACTACGCCAATGGATCCCCGCGTGATTGAAGAAGTTAATAAACATTTCAGAGAATCGTATGGAAATTCTTCGAGCCTACATTCGATAGGTCAAAAAGCTGCTCAAATCTTAGTGAAATCTCGCCAAACTGTAGCTTCGTTAATTAACGTGAAGAGAGACGAGGTATTTTTTACGTCTTCAGGGACAGAAGCGGATAACCTGGCAATATTCGGAGTTGCGTTTAAAAATAAGAGCAGAGGAAATCATATTATTACTTCTACAATAGAGCATCATGCCGTCGAAAATACATGCAAACAATTAGAAAAAAGAGGTTTTAAGGTAACTTTCCTACCTGTAGATAAATCTGGCTTAATAAATCTAAAAGAGTTAGAAGATAAAATCACGGACAAAACAATCCTTATCAGCATAATGTTTGCAAACAACGAGATAGGAACTATTGAACCCATTAAAGAAATTGGAAAAATTGCTAAAAATCACGATGTAATTTTCCATACAGACGCTGTTCAAGCGTTTGGTAAAATTCCAATTGATGTAGATGAGATGAATATAGATTTATTATCTGCGACTGCTCACAAGTTGTATGGACCTAAAGGAGTTGGAATGTTATATATACGAAATAAAGGGATTAGAGAGGGTTGGGGAAAATGCATTGAACCAATAATGTATGGTGGAAGTCACGAACGAGATATGAGGCCGAGCACAGTAAATATTCCCGGAATCGCGGGTTTTGCAAAAGCAGTGGAAATAGCTAAAGAAGCAATGCCAAAAGAAATTGAAAGGGAAACTAAATTACGTGATAAGATTATTCATACTGTCCTTAATAATATTGAAGATTCATATTTAAACGGACACGCATCTCAACGATTACCTAATAATGTTAACTTGGGATTTAGATTTATCGAAGGAGAATCTATTGTTTTGGATTTAGATGGAGAAGGAATAGCTACATCCACGGGTTCAGCATGTTCTTCGAAATCATTAGATCCTTCTCATGTGTTATTAGCTATAGGTTTGAGGCCAGAAGAGGCTCATGGCTCTCTAAGGGCTACAGTTGGTAGGTTTACTACGGAAGATGATGTAGACTACTTTTTAGAAAAATTACCCCCGATAATAGAGAGACTTAGAAAAATGTCACCTCTTAAAAGGGGTGTTGACTATATGTTTGATAAGAATAACCATCATAATTAGTTGTATATTATTTACTCTAAAGGTAAAATTAAAAAATGGATGATCAAAAAAAACTCGCAATTGTAATTTTAATAGGCGGAAAAAACATCCGCTTTGGAAACGAATCTGCTGCTGTTTTAGA
>JAHQWH010000161.1 GCA_029856105.1 Promethearchaeia archaeon
TTGAATGTTATGTGGTCGAAAATTAAGATTTTCAAACAAGTAATAATCTGTAAAATTTATCGATTTTTGAATAATTTCGCGAAAATCAGTTATTTCAGGAAATAGAGGGGAAATAAAAACATAAGTCCTAATTCCATTTTTATGTAATTTTTTAATAGCGTCTATTCTTTCATTTGGTCTTGATGCCCCTTGTTCAATAATTTTAGAAAATTCCTCATCCAATGTACTAATTGAGATTCCAACTTCGATATTCTCAAACTTTTTAAATAGATCAATATCTCTTTCAACAAATTTTGATTTAGTAAGAATTAAGATTTCTGCTCCACTTCCGACAAGTTTTTCTAGGATTTTCCGAGTATTTCGATATTTTAATTCTAAAGGAATATAGGGGTCTGTAACGGAACTAAGTAAGATTTTCTTTCCAGTATACTTTTGAGGTTTAATTTTACTTAAATCAAATGTTTTAATGTCTAGAAATTGTCCCCATTTATCTCCCTTATGATTTGTAAACCTAATCATGAATTCTGCATAGCAATAAATACAACCATGCTGACAGCCAATATAAGGATTTATAACAAAATTCATTCCCGGAATATTGCTTTTTGTAAAGATATTTTTAGTTTCTCGAAAATTTATTTTCATATAATTTAGCGCTAATTCTTTTTATTTCTAATATAAATTAGTTAAATTTTAGCCAGGCTTCACAAGTTCTTAACGCACTAAATTTTTGTAGTTTTATGTTAGCCGAATCCACAGCATCTTGAGTAATAACATGTTTTTTGAATCCTGCTTTTTCGAGTTCGTCTACTTTATAAGTAATTGTTGTTATGATTTTAGTTGACATTTTTTCCGTGTATTTTAAGCTTTTTTCTTTAAGGTTTTTATCGTTTACCTCTAAGGATTTTAATTCGTTAATGTATCCCTTTTTATCCAAGTTGTCAAGTTTATATTGGAGGAAATCCATAGCTTGCCTGCGCAAAAGAATGGCGTCGTAAATAATCTGCTTATGATCTTTCGAATAAGCAGCAAGAAATATCCCATAAATAGTGATTCCTGCTATGACGAACGCTAAAATTTCCGCTATCAAGCTAAAAACCCAAATTACTATAACAGCACCGTAAAGAATTGGAAAATAAGCAAAAATTACGATGAATAAGCTAATTATTAAAGCGAATTTTAGTAATGTATTTCTTTTTTTTTCAGTGATATCCCATAGGACTGTGTGTGTTGCTTCGGCATCAATAGAACGATTAAACGCCACTTTGATCTTCCCAACGGCAATTTCTTTTAGATCTTCCAACTCGGTTGACTTATTTTCTACCATTATTATTACATCGTTTTACTCTTGTAGGATTTAAAATGATTAGAACTAATAAAGCTTTGTCTAATTATTCATAATTGGCTCTAATCGTTTGAATATAGAATTAATGTGATTTCTTAGTTTAATTTATTAACAATAGAGTTTTTATTCTTAAACCTATAAAGAACATTTCAACAGTATTAACCATACTTTATCAAATTAAAATTGCATATGAAACAATTAGATTTAAATATGAAATATTTTACTCAATATCGTAAAAAAACTTAGCAAAAAATCGTTAACAAAAGTTGGCTATTAAATTGAAAATCTTATATGGATAATCTTTAAATGTGTTAAATATCGATGACCATACTTTGGATCAAATTTTAGCGTTATGTCAGTAGATTTTTGGTATTAATTTGTATTTTACTCGAGTTCGATATTCATCATAGCCGTCCATTCCCTTAATGAGCATTTCCTCCTCGAATTTTATTCGGATTATTAAGCTTAATACTCCTACTGCAGCGGGAATTAATGATATCCACGATCCTAACGCAATGGGCATTCCAAGAATCATTAAAGCTGCCCCCGAGTAGAGAGGATGGCGAACGTGACTATATAATCCTGTATCAATGAGTTTTTGGTCTTTGTTTATATCCAGTAGTTTTAAGGCGTACGCATTTTGTACCATTGCGATATCAATGATTATTAGACCAATATTCGTAACTACAAGACTTATAATCTCCACCGTGAAAGGAATTGTAGACCAATGATAGCGGTAATCGAATACTGGTAATATTATTGCACCAATAAATCCTATACTAATAAGCGGCATTATGAATAGATCTGATCTTGCAGATCTTTTTGTTTTTTCTGTGACGCCAACCTTTTTCACTTTCATCCGGTTCCGAAGAACTCGCGGATTCTTCTTGTTTATGAGATAGAAACTGATTGTCATGTTAATAACAAATGATATGATGAATAATCAAGCTTCAATCCATGACCAATCTTGAGTGAGGGGGAAAAATATGATTATGAATAAGACAGAAATGTATACTGGGGTGATAGCTATTGCCCAAAGAGGAAATGGTTTATCACTCTTATCATTTTCATTTTGTGGCATTTTATTTGAGATGGTTTTAATGAATGTTTATCAGAATTAAAAATTGATGAGGATAATTTTTAAATATGAAAATATTCCCATTTAAGAATATTCATCTTTTTATAGAATAATCATGGAAAATTTAATTCGTTTCATTTATATGATAAAAAAAATGAAAAAAAAATGAATGATTGGAAATCCTTGTTGAATGAGGACCCTATAGATTGGCTTTTAGAAGAAAATAATCCTTCAGTTCGATTTTTTGCTTTAACTGAAATTCTAAATAAACCTGAAGATAATGCAGAGGTAATTTTGGCAAAAAAAGAGATCATGAAATCTGGACTTGTCCCAAAAATTCTTAGCAAACAAATAAATGGTGAATATTGGTTAAACCGTAATAACTTTTACGTTAAAGCAAAATATAAAGGAACTGTGTGGAGTTTCATACTCTTAGCAGAACTTAATGCGGATGCAAATGATGAGCGAATCAAAAAGACCTGCGAATTTATTCTTAACAATTCGCAACATCGAGCAAGTGGTGGGTTTTCTGCTCGTGGTAGCGACGATAATGGTGGAACTTCTGAGCTAGTAATCCCATGTTTAACAGGAAATATGATATGGGCTCTTATTAAGTTTGGACATTTGGAAGACTCAAGGGTTCAAAGTGGAATTGAATGGATTTTGAAATATCAACGATATGATGATGGAATAGACAAGTCTCCAAGTGGCTGGCCATACGAGAGAAAGGAACAATGTTGGGGAAAACACACATGTCATATGGGAGTTGTAAAAAATCTAAAAGCACTTTCAGAAATTCCTCCTAATATTAGATCAAAAGAAGTTGAAGAGATAATTAATAGAACAGTAGATTATCTGCTCAATCACCGCATATACAAAAAAAGTCACGATCAGAATGTTATAGCTAAGCAGGAGTGGACTCAATTTGGTTTTCCATTAATGTGGAAAATTGATGCCTTGGAAGTTTTAGATATTTTAACAAGGTTAGGATATAAAGACGATCGCATGCGCGACGCTTTCGATTTAGTTATATCTAAACAAGATAAGAATGGTCGATGGAAGTTAGAAAAATCATTTAATGGACGAATGCAAGTAAGAGTCGAGCAGATAGGCAAAGAAAGCAAGTGGATCACATTGAACGCTTTAAAAGTGTTAAAAGGATATTATAATTTAACAAATTAAATAAACTTCAAATTTGAGGAGAAATAAAAAATGTACGAAAAAAATTTAGCAGCTCCATGTGGAATTTATTGTGGTGCTTGCCGGCAATATCTTCTTTGGAAAAAGGATTTGCTTGAAGAGAGGGGCTATAAAGTGGGCTGTAAGGGTTGCCGTATTAGAGATAAAAATTGTGCGTTTATAAGAAGAGATTGTTCTCTATTGAAGAAAAAGGAAATTGAATTTTGTTTTGAATGTGAAGTTTTTCCTTGCGAAAAGTTAAAAAAAATTGATAATCATTATAAAGAGAAATATTTTGTGAATATGATTAATAATCTAAAGAGAATTAAGGAAATTGGGGCTAAAAAATGGCTAAAAGAGCAAGAAGAGCTCTATACATGCCCTATTTGTAAGGGTGAAATTTGCGTTCACGATGCGGAATGCTATGATTGTGGGAATAAAATTAATCCGAATATAAAATAATAGGGAAAAAAAGATGTCATATAAAGAATCTTACACGCAACAATTAAGGGTAAACTTTCTTAAATACACGAGAGAGGCATTTAAATTGCTTCCAAAGAACACTTTATATTTTAGACGAAACAACTGTAGGATTATCTTTCTATGATGTTGAAAAATTAATGGGATTACTCGAAAGATTAGTCCATCTTTCATTTTTTATAAACATGATTAGAATAGTAATAATGAGAGATGTTTACAAAAAAAAAAAATTAGTTTATATTTTGGAAGTTTTATTTTCTCTTAGATAATATTAATAGTACTATGCCTATAACGGCTAAAGAGCCTCCTCCAGCACCTAGAGCAATAAGTAGCGTATTTCCAAGATCGTATGGTTCCATCGGTAAGCTCAATTCCTCCTTTGCTAATGTATTTGTGATTTCATCCCTAAATTGTGCTAGCCAATCAAGAATTTGGATCATTTGCGCAGTAGAAAGACCACCATTAGCTGATTTTAAATCATTATAACTAGTACTGGATGATTCGGGGTTATACCACTTATTTATTCCAATTGCACTTACGAGTGAATAGTCGCTTGTCTCATCCCAGAGTGCATCGCATTGTAAAGCTGTTAGGCCTGTTGAGCCTTCTGTTAAGCCCACTTCGAAGTAGGGAGGTCCTAGTATAGGTGGATCAAGTTCACTTAAAAATCCATCAGGTAAAATACTTAGACCCTGAATAGTACCGTTTGCCCATTGTTCATAGAATGCGAGTTGTGCTAGTTCTGGTATGGTATATCCTGTTTCATACTCAATAAGTTGTGGAACTCGTACTGTGAAAAAAGCACCCAACCAGACTAGAAGTGCTGTTAATTCACCAGTAGATATGCCAAAGGTTGCTATTAATGTACCTTGAAGAGTTGCGTTTGAAATTGCTCCAAGCCAGACTAAGATACCATCCATATTGACAAAAGAGTAAGCATTCGCTTCATTCCATAAATTCATAGTTTCAATAAGTGAAAGTCCACTAGGACTTGGTAAGCCAACTTCGAAATATGGCACACCTGCAAAGGCAGCACTAAGTTCACTTAAAAATCCATTAGGTAAAACGGCGGCCCCTTGTATTGTCCCATTAGCCCATTGTTCATAGAATGCGAGTTGTGCTAGTTCTGGTACGGTATACCCTGTTTCGTCAAAAAGCAAAAGTGGAACGAGATTAGTCATAAAATTCCCTAGCCAACCTAGTAGTATGGTTAATTGAGCTCCATTGAGACTAAATGCTCCGATTAACATACCTTGGAGGGTTCCATTTCCGTACATCGCACCAACCCATACTAAAATCCCACTATCGTTTACAAATGATAATGGATTTGAATCATCCCAAAGATCCATACATATTGGTATCGTTAAGTTAGTGGGATTTGGAACGCCTGCTTCAAGACCTTTAGTATCTTCTGGTAGCGTATCCTTGAAGAGACTTAAATCAATTCCATCTTCGGCAATCGTGCCATTAGCCCATTGTTCATAAAACATTAATTCGGCTACATATTCTATGGGCGCTGGGAAATAACTTCCTTTAACCACAACATCCCACAGATAATTTGCTATATAGCCCGCAAGAGCTTCAAGTTGATCCCAATTAGCATTGTAAAGAGATTGCATTGTTGCATTTAGCACTTGGTCGCCCAAAGTTACATTAACGTAGAGTTCCATATAACCCAGAAGATCAATCCCTAATTCAAGATCTGTAATTAACCCTGGTAAAGGACCTACGCCATACAGTAAATTATTTTGAGCAGTAACGGTATAACTAAGGTTTACCGTATCAGGGTCACCATAATACGTATCCCAATAGTCTGAAACCCCTTGGGGCGTGGTATACCCATAGTCTGCTTGAAATGTAGGGCTATTAAAGAATTGTTCCTTAGCAGCAGGATAACCAATGCCAAAAGCAATACCAGTTATTGTTTGATTTATAGCTAAAGCTGCTCCTGTACCGTTGATTATCGCAGGTAATGCGTCTACTGCCTCTTCCTTAAGACCATCTAAGACGGCAGGAGTTGTAAGAACGGGCAGTTGTGTTTCTAAGGAAATAAGTGCTTCTGCTTCAACACCCAAAAGTACACTTGGTGTGCCTAAAGGTGGTAACTGTTCTTCTAACGATGGAAGAGCTTCCTCTTCAATAGCTAAAAGGGCGTCAGGAACTCCTTCAGCAATTTGGTCGACGAGCATTTGGTTTACAAAAAATCCTGTTGGTATTAAACCACCACCAACAACGATTAAAATTATTCCTATTATTAATTTAGATTTGGACATAAATAATATTTTGTTAGTAGTATATTTAAAGTTATCACATATGGGTAAAAAATTGATCGAACCGAAGTAACGAGTAAAACTTGCTAAAGAACTTGGAAGAGCTAGAAAAACGAAATCCTTGAATATTTTAGATGAACCTACAGTTGGATGTCTTTTTATGATATCGTTAAATTAATGGAACTTCTAGATCAACTAGTTCGAGAAGGAAATTGTGTTCTAATTATAGAACATGATCCAGAAATTTTATCTTACATGGATTACATTATCGAATTAGATCCTGAAGGTGGTCTAAATGGAGGAAAAGTGATCAGAACAGAAACTCCGTAAGAGATAAAGGAAAATATAAATTCTAAGACCGGCTCCTATTTATTATAGATATTTATTTACTTTTTCTCAAATCTAACACTTCTACAGCACTTGAAGGATCTACAGGATCTACAGGATTATCTTGAAGATCCAAGTTCTTCAATTCATGCAGATTATCTAATCCCACGATCTCCGTTATTCTGTTAGACTGTAGATTTAGAGTCTGTAAATTTTTAAGATTACTTAACCCCTTAATTTCGGTGATTTGATTGCGGCTAAGATTAAGCTCTCGTAGATTAGCCAGCTTCTCTAATCCTTGAATCTTGGTGATTTGATTGTGGCTAAGATCTAATTCCTGGAGATTAGTTAGTTTTTCTAAGCCAGAAATCTCTGTTATATTATTGTCAGACAAATTTAAATGAAACATTTTTGTAAGATTTTCAAGACCGCTAATTGCTGACAGTTCATTGCTTCTTAAATCTAAATCTTCTATATGCTTAAAACCATCAATATCTTGTATATTTCTTATATGAGCGCCCATCAAATCCAGATAGGCACCGATGATGTCTGAATACTCAACCTACACACGTTCTCCTTCAATTATAATGTAATCCTCGCGCTTCTGCACGATTTACTCACTTCTCATATTCTTGCTTAAAAGTTTTCTAATTATATAATCGAAATAACCCTATTTAAATACAAAGTATCTGCCGCATTAACTATAAACTAACATAGTAGTTAAAAACTACAAGTTTTTGAGTAGGCAAAAATTTGTCGTATCTGGTCACCAACAACACCGAACAAAAGACAAAGTTCGTGAAAGCTAAAGAACAAGGCATGAAAATCATCTTAGAAAAAGAGTTTCTCGCCATGATTAATGAGTAATAATAACTTAAAATCGATTTATCACAATCTTGCAATTTTAGCTTAGGCAGCCTTTAAGAGGCGTTTTAGACGTATATGCCTTCTTTAATGAGCTCCCCTTCAGGAAGGTGTGTCCACTAATTGCGTCACCATTGTGACAAAGATTTAAATATTAGTTTTATTTTTATCATAATAACAAACTCAAAAAAGTTTGAAGGGATTTAATAAACAACTCGAGAGATACGTAATATTAGATAGTTTTAGACAATCTTCAACAAAGAAATTATTTACTTAGCCGAGGTATTATTAAGGTCCCTAAAAAAATAATCGTAATAAAAGATATGAAAAAAGGTGGGGTTTAAATTTCAGTTAATGGGGATTTTTTGAAGCCAGTTGTTTTAGATAATGGTACGGGAATATCTAAGAATGGATATGCTGGAGAAGACCAACCTCGTTCTGTTTTTCCAACTGTAATTGGCGAACCAAAGTATGGGGTCGTTTTACCAGATGTAAGGCATTATTCACGAGATTTTTACATAGGTGAAGAAGCTATGCAATTAAAAGGTCTGATGCGATTAATGTTTCCTATTGAACATGGAATTGTTGAGGACTGGCCCGCTATGGAGAAGATTTGGCATTACACTTTCTATACTGATCTTAGAATTGATCCTTCTGAGCATCCTGTATTATTAACGGAGGCGCCCTTAAATCCTAGAATGAATCGAGAAAAAATAGCGGAAATTATGTTTGAGACTTTTAATGTTCCTGCACTTTACATTGCAACTCAAGCTATTTTATCGCTTTACGCTTCTGGGAGAACTACGGGCTGTGTAATAGACATTGGGGATGGAGTGTCTCATATCGTACCGATTTTTGAAGGTTTTGCTTTAAGTCACGCAATTCAGAGAGTTGATCTTGCTGGTCGAGATATAACGAATTATTTGCAGAGATTATTAAGGCAAAAGGGATATTCCTTTACATCTTCGGCAGAAAAAGAAATAGTAAGAGACATTAAGGAGAAGCTATGCTATGTAGCCACTGATCCAGAAAAAGAAATGATTCTCTCGAAGAAAGTTTCTGGAATGGAAAAAAGTTTTATGTTACCCGATGGAGAGGTTATTAATGTAGGAATTGAAAGATTTTTAGCCCCAGAAAGCTTTTTTAATCCATCGGTATTAGGAAAAGAATTAGATCCTTTAGATAATATCCTTGTAGATGCCATTTCTGAATGTGATGTTGACCTAAGGCGAGATCTTTATAGTAACATAGTTCTCTCAGGAGGGTCTACTATGTTTTCTGGCATTAAAGAGCGTTTAACAAAAGAAATAAAAGAATTGGTTCCAGAATCGATCGATGTAAGAATACTTTCACCTCCAGAAAGAATGTATTCTGTTTGGATTGGTGGTTCAATATTAAGTTCTCTGAAAACATTTCATAGAATGTGGATAACGCGCCGTGAATACAAAGAAATTGGACCAGGAGTAATCCATCGATGTTTTTAAACTTTTAAAAATTAATTAAAATTTTTTTTTTTTATAATATTTAAACAAATAAATGAACAAGTAAGGGGTGGTAATAAAATAATGGAAAAATACGTATCTGTTCTTGATAAATATATAAAATCCGACTCTAAAATAATATCAACAGCTATTATTGAAGATGAAAATAAGATTGTATATTCGTCAGATAATTGGGATATTAGTAACGATATAGAAAACATAAACACGATTTGGCGAAATTTAGATGAAAGATATATTACTATTTCTGGAATTAAGTATATGATTCTTCAAATTTCTACTGAGAGGCTTGTTGCTAGTAATATAGATAAGAAGGGAAGCGTTATTGGGTTTAAAGAAGAAGAAAGAAAAATTATTTGTAAAATTGAACCTGAAGGACAGATTCATCTAGGAATAATGGAAGCATCAAGAACTTTGGGAAAACTTAGGTCTAAAAAACCTTATTTAGAACCTGATACGCCTTTAGGAAAGGTTGAGGAAATAAAGTGGGCTACTCCCAAAGTTTTGCTTGATGAAACCCAAAATTTGCAAAGATTAGGCTTATTAAAAGCAGGTTTAAGCTTAGAAGAGGCTAAAGTTTATTTAGCTTTGTTGAAAAAAGGAGAGAAAGGAGATAAAATTGGAAATATAAATAAAGAACTGGAAATAAAAAGAACTACGATATATCGAATAATTGATCGTTTAGTTAAAAATTATTGGGTAGAAAAGGTATCGAGAACTCCAAGTGGCATACAAATATATGTTGCAAGGCCACTAAATGCTTTAATCGATGAGATTATTCGAGATAAAGAGGAGGAATTAAATATATTAAAAAGTTTTCGGTATGTAATGGGTGAGGATCTTGAAAATGGATGGATAGATATTGTTGAAGCTAAAAAAGACTTTCATGCATATGACGAAAAATCATACGATTTTAACACGCTTGGAATAAGAGGTGTAGATAAAGATTGCGGTCTTATAATTTTAGAATACGATAGAGCTATAGAGAATAAGATTGTGATTCGGGCAGCTTTACAATTATCGTACGAGAAAATTTGGAATAGTTTACAACCAGATAAAGGAAATAAAGAATATATTATTCAAGATTTAGAAGATATCAAAGTTGAAGACATTGTAATCCAAGATTACTTGGGAGCCATCATGTATTTAAAATTTAAAGCTGGAAGCGATGCGGCTAAGAACGTTGGAAGTAGTTGGATTACTCTTGCTAAACACGTCGCGATTCCTATTGACGATAAAATCTACGTCATCTGGGGCACAGAAGAGAAATTTCCAATTCTTTTGAGCATGATATTGAAACTCAAGTAAATCTACATTATTTCTTCTCTTATTTTGTTATAAAAGTCTACAATTATTTTACTTCTCTCTTCTGCGATTTGCTTAGAGACTTCTAAGTACAATCCATCCTTTAATTTTAAAATTTTTTTTTCCAAATGGTTAATTACTTGTTCGATGCCCCCTTTATTTCTAATGGTAAATCCATAGTCTTATAAAATTTCTTTTCCAAAAAAATACTTATTTTGTTTCATCTTCAGCTGATATTCTACGTAATTATTTTCCCAAATATCAATTAAATCTCTGAATCTTTTCGGAAAATCATTTAATTTTTGATTAATCAATTCTCTTGCTTTTTCCTTACCTTTAGGAGTAATATGATAAATTCTTTGAAAATTCTCAACAACTTGTATATAATCAATATGAATTAATTTATGTTTAAAATTCCTAAATGAACGCGCCTTATTAATAATAAAATTCAACTCACCAGAAGTAAAGAAAGGATTCTCTTTATCTTTTGAAAAAACTTCACAAATATAGTAAATACAGATTAAATTTCTCTTTAAACCGTCTCCCTTTTCAAAAATTAACTGTAACGGATTTGGAATTTGAATCAAATGATTTTCAATTTTTTTTTTAAAAATTAAGATTCTATTTTTTAATTTACTTATCTGTTTGTCTAATTGACTATAATAATTCCTTACAAATATCTCATCGGTTTTACTTTCCAAGATAGTAAGAGCATAATCTCGAAAATTTACAGCATGAAGCATTTGATGACAATTTATACAAATAAAAACACATTCTTGAATAATTATATTTTCAATTAACCAATCAATATCCTTTTTTTTATATTCTTTACCAAATTCTATTTTTTCAAGATCATCTCTAAAAATATCTTCATTAGTATGATGAGCAACAAAACAATTGAGGTGTTCATTAATATTAGCTTTTCGACAAATAGGACAAACATAATCATTTCCAAATAGAAACTGAATACTATATTTTTTTTTAACGAATGCTAAAGTCGATTTTCTAATACCATCTTTTATCATTGTTTTTTGTTGAGCTTGAGTGTAATTTTTCGACATTTTAGTTTTTTCTTTTTTTTGGTTGTAATATATGCTTACTAATGACTTCAATTTGATTAAAACATCTGATGGATTTTCATTGATATTTTCTAAGGATAGTTTCTGAAGAAATGTAAAAATCGGAGAAAAATTATATATTACATGATGTTTAGAAAAATGGCAATTCAGACATGCTAAACCTAATCCACCAATTTGAGTCTGCATTAATTTAATAGCTCTCTCAAATTTTAAGTTTAGAATAGTATGAGGAAGGATATATTTAAATTCTTTTCTTGTTATGAGTTTTTTGTAATTTTTGAGTAGATGGTGATGGGAGAGAGCAGGTAAGAATCTGTAATCAACATTGAATTGACAAGTTCCATTATTTCCTTGACATATTCCATTGTAATGAATATCTATTTTCATCTGTAAATCTTTTTTCAAATAAGTAATTGTAATATCATCAACTAATTTATACAAATTCCTAAAATTCCTAATCGATACTTGAGCAGATTTTTGGAATGTATCATGATGACATGATCTAATATTAAAATCAAGATTTTGTCTTAAATACTGAATAATCTTCGTTGAAAAAACCACCCAAGATTTTAAGGAAACTATATTTTTATCATGAGTTTCTTTTGCTACTTCAGTAATATTTATTTTTTGTTTGGTCTCATTTAATAATTTTATTTTTATAAGAAGCTTAACGATAAGTTGAATATAATTCTTAATATATTGTCTAAAATCGGCATCAGCTTGAATTCTATTGTCTAAACTCGGAATCTTTTTGATTTCTATTTGTCTGAAAACAGAATCTCTTATAGAAACTATATTTTCTAAAATTTCCTTTTCTACTAAATTGTAAATAGTGATTTGTCTTAATTCAACTAAAACATATTGTGCAATTTTTTCTCTTAATTCTTCAGGAATATAAGTATTAGGTCTTAATTCTGGAAAACAGAAAGGGCAAGCTATTTTTGGTTCTTTTCTTCTTTTTATATTCTTGTATATATCTTTAAATTCTTTATTGCATTCCTTACATCTAAAAATTATTTTATTTTCATCAGATTTGTATGTAGTGAGCATTTTAGCATTGTTTTCTTCAGCTATTTTTTTTAAATCATTCTTGATTTCTTCTATTGAACGAATAACAATGTTATTTTCTGAGGACATTAATTCTTTATTATATTCTTTATATCGCTGTTCTAATCTGAGTGTTAAATCATTAAAAAGATTAGAAAATTCTTGTATTTTTGACTCAATAATTTCCGCTGCAAAATCTGCGCCTTGTTTTGTAATTGTATAAATTTGTACAAAGCTATGTTTTTTTTTAGAAATTGTTCCGCAGTATTGAACAAAATTTTCGTCTAACAGTTCCCTTCTAATATTATTAAAAAAAAATTCAGATCTGCTAAGAATCTTACTTAATTCCTTTCCAGAAAAAAATAACTTATCAATTTCATTCTTTTTTGGAAATATATCACAAATATAATATATCGTTAAAATTCCTAATTGTAGAGATTCCCCGAACTTAAAAATTTTGCCTAGAAGTTCTTCTTGAGTATATTTAACTGTCATGATACTTTTAGGTTTTTGATTTTGAAAGGGAATTTTATATTTTGTCTCATCAAGTATATCAATATTATCTTGATAAGTGAACTTAGCTTTTACTAAATCACAGATTGCGGATTTTGTAAATTTTCCAGTTAATTGCGCTTTAATATGGTCTTTTGATAATCCTTCAAATAATTTCGGAGGTTTTTAGAAAGTGATTTAAGCGTTTGATGATCAATGAGAATCTCGGAATGTGCTCTCAGGTGCTTGAGAATCCTCGTATATTGAATAGTAATTTCATCCATTCCATCCTTAATCGTCTTATTCACGAGATTTGGTTTTGAATCATCTCCCTTTTTAAGTGCCTTAATTTGTTTCTTGGTTAATTGCTTGAGATACGCATTCGAAATCGTATCCATATAACGTGAAATAATGGACACTCCCCTTCCAGCCGTGATGCAATACACCCATCCTTCTACAAACGAGGTAACTTCATTATGAAATTTTGATTTTACACCCTCGAGTAATTCACTTGGGGGGAGTCCTGCTTTATCAAACAAGCATGCTAGGGCAGCATCCACGAAATCACCGATTCTTTCATCAACATATACTAAAGGAATGTGATGTTTCTTGCATTTAGGATGCTTCCCAAAACCTAAGAACCTAAATTTAAGAGGCTTAACTCGTGTCATGTACTCGCATCCAAAATTAGGGCAGATTGCTACTCGATCCTCTCCTACGGTTTTCCGTGATACATTTGTGTATGCTTTCATGAAGTTAATCTCTCCTCAAGTTGCTTTTTTAATTTTTGCTTCTTAATTGGCGTGATTTCGATTAAATCTTCAAGTTCTTCTTCTAAATTGTTGTAATTTATTTCAAGTTCCCCATAAAATTCACTAAATTGCGCATTCAAGCATTTTTTCACTAAACAAAGGTGTTGTGCTAATATTACGCTAAATTTGAGAAATTTAGGATGAGTGTAAAGGCTTTCTTCTGAAAAATAGTGAAGTAGCATGGATAATTTCTCAGTTATTTCTGAGAGTTTATTCAATGGTGTTTTATTATTGTCAAAAAAGAGAGATCGAATCCCTTCCTCAAGTGTTTTGGTGGGTTTTTTTAACTTCTTCAGCATGGTTATGAATTCACGAGTTAATGATTCAATTTCTTGCTTTTGACTGAAAAATTTAGTGTTTGTGTCATTTTCGGCAAGATGTGGACTGGGTCGAAATCGATATCTTATTACTTCAGCCTTATAATTAAAAAAAGTTCGGAGTTGGCGTGAAAGTTCTTTTATTTTTCTTGCACCCTCAATTTCATACCATTCATTAAAAATATCATCGTATTCAGATCCCATATAAGGATCTTCAATATAGTCTGTCATAATTTATTTTCATAATTCTTTTACTACCTAATTATGATAGTTATATTTAAAGAACAAAATAAACAAAAAAGGCTTATGTCCGAATACAGGACTTGAAAGGAAAGAAAAATGAAGGTGGTTTTCAAAAAAGTACAAAAATTTAGATATTACACTTCCTTTTTTATTTTATAATAAAAATCTAAGATAATTTTCTGTCTTTCTTTTGCTATTTCTTTTGAAATGTCTAAATACATTCGATCTTTTAATTTTATTATTTTTTTTTCTAAATGTTCAATTACTTTCTCTATTCCACCATTTTTCAATTTAAATGAATATATAATAGTTCTGTATAAACCTATTGCTCCAAGCGCGTCGAGTTTATCTGCGTCCGATAAAATTTTAGCTTCAAGAGTTTTAGGTTTTATTTTATTAGAAAAAGAATGCGCTCGAATACTGTGAAGAATATTTTCAATATCGTCAATACTAATGTTGAAGTTAGTTTTTTGGAAAAATTTTTCAGCCATTTCAGCGGAAATTTCAGCGTGATTCTTTGCATCATTATTTTCCTCATGAATTCTACCAACATCGTGAAGTAAGGCAGCTATTTTAATTGTCAATAAATTCGCATTTAAAGCAGTTCCTATTTGCACACATAAATTGAGTACTCGCTCAACGTGTTTAAAACCGTGGAGATCGTCATTTTCAGAATTATTAAATGCGAAAGTTCTTACAGCTGAAAGTATTTCGTCGTCATTCATAATATTTATTATTAATATAAAAGGAAAAAATTGATTTAATTAAAAAATAAGTTTGCTATAATAAAAATAGTTATAAAAAGTAAGAGTTGGATAATATTGTAGATTAAACTTCTTCTCCACGCTTTCTGGCTTCGATATCTTTCAGATCTTTTCTTAAAACTTTACCAACGAGGGTTTCAGGAAGTTCTTTTCGAAATTCTATAAATTTAGGAACTTTATAAACAGCGACAGTTTGTCTTAAGAATTCCTTTATTTCAGCTTTCATTTCTTCGCTTTCTTTAAATCCATCCTTAAGAACGATAAACGCCTTTACTTTTTCACTACCCGGTATATCCGGATTAGGAAGCCCAATTACGGCAGCGTTTTCAATAGCTTCGTGTTCAAACAATACATCTTCCAATTCTCTCGGGTAAACTTTAAAACCGCTAACATTTATCATATCCTTCTTCCTATCAACTATAAAGAAATAGCCATCTTCGTCCATTATCGCGATATCTCCTGTTAAAAGCCAGTCACCCTTTTTTTGATCAGCAGTTTCTTCAGGCTTGTTCCAATAACCTTTCATAACTTGAGGTCCTTTTATCATAATTTCCCCCGATTCGCCAAGAGGCATAATTTTGGTATAATCGTCAATATCTACGATTTTTAGTTCCGTGTCCGAAATTGGCATTCCAACAGAACCTATCTTCCTTTCTCCTTGAACAGGATTAGTAGTAGCTACCGGTGACGTCTCTGTCAGTCCGTAACCCTCGAGAATTTTACCTCCCGTCCTCTCTTCAAATTCCTTAAGAACTTCTGGGGGCATCGGTGCTGCTCCAGTATTGCAAATTCTTATAGATTTAAGGTCTCTTGCATAATCTTCTAAGTCGTCTCGTTCTAACAAACGCATGTACATTGTTGGTACCCCTGGAAACATTCTTGGAGAAGTAGCTTTAATTATTTCGAATAAAGACTTTTGATCGCGTGGGTCTGGATTTAGTGCAATAGTTGAGCCATTGTAAATCAGAATATTCATGCACACCGTTTGACCGTATATATGGAATAGTGGTAAATTAGTAAGCCCCGTATCTTTGCCTCTTTTAACTTCCGCACCTAACCATTTGTGGGTTGCTATGCAATTGGATACAATATTACTATGAGTTAGCATTGCGCCTTTAGGCAATCCGGTTGTACCACCCGTATATTGTAAACATGCAATAGCTTCTTGACTATTTGTTTCGAATTTTGGGGGATTAGGTTTTATGTCATTAATTAAATTAATAAACTGCATCGTTCCAGCGATCTCAGGTGGGTTTCTTGGTGCCATCATTGTATAATCGAGAACATTTGTTATTATAACATGTCTCAACCGGGTTCTATCTCTTATTTTATTAATTTTTTCAATCTGATTATCCCAAGCTAATAGGATTTCTGCTCCAGAGTCATTAAGCTGATAAGCCAACTCGTGTTCAGTGTGGAGAACGCTACAAGCCGTAACAATCGCACCTGCTTTTAATATACCGTAATAACTGAAAATAAATTGGGGGAAGTTTGGAATCATAATTGCTACGACGTCTCCTCTTTTAACTCCTAAATTGACGAGAGCGGTTGCGAGTCCATCAGCAATATCTTTAAACTTTTTATATGTGATCTTGTTTTTCATAAACCAAATTGCAGTTCGACCGCCAAAATCCTTAGCAGAGTTATCTAAAAATTCGTAGATATTCATGTTAGGATAATCTATGTGATGGGGTACATTCTGGTCGTAATGGTCCAACCAAGGTTTTTTAGCATAAGGGTTTTCACTCATTTTTCAAACCTTCTATTTTAATTATTTTAATTATATTGATTTTTTGATTTTACATCTTTTCATTTTAATTTATTTTTGAAATAAAATGAGTAAGAATTTAAATATTTTCTGTAATGTTATCTATTGCGACATCAGCGGATTCGCAAACATAATCGCATTTGTCATGAATGAGGTTTTCTAAAGCTGAAATTACCTCAGGCTTGTTTATTTTAATTTTTCCTAAGGCTTCAGACGCTCTCCATCTAACATCTGGTTTTTTATCATCTAAAGCTCTTAATAAAGAAGGAATAGCTTTCTCTGAAATAGTTCCAATTTTACCTAACGAAAGAGCAGCTTCTCTCCTTACAATAGTTTTGCTATCGTTCAAGGCTTCTTCTAAAGCTATTAACGCTTCTTCTGAACCTTTTCCAATTGCGCCTAAATTTCGAGCTGCTTCTACGCGCACGAAAGTTTTTTCACCTTTTAATGAAGTTATCAAATGAGGAATTGCCTCAATCGCGTCTACTCCAATCCCTCCAATAGCGGAAATTATAACTATTTTCATCTTTTTATTAGCATTTTGAAGCGCGTTAGTTAAAGCAGGAACGGCTTCTTTACCTAAGCTCCGTAAAGAATCGGCTGCTTTTCCTCTGACTTCTTCTTTCTTATCTTTTAGCATTAAGGTTAAATTTTCAATTATTTCTGGACTTCTTATATTTAACTCTCCTAAACATTCGACTGCACATTTTCTAACAACTCTGTTTTTATGGTTTAAGACACTTAGCAGATGAGAAACAGACGGCTCACCAATTTGAGTAAGTGTATTAACAATATGATACCTAACCCTCCAATCACGGTCATCAAGTGCGCTTATTAATGTAGGAATTGCTTTAATTGTACCTCTTCCAATACCACTCATTGCTCGTGCTGAAGCGGTTCTAACAGCCCAACTTGGATCGCTAATACTACGCATTAAGTCGGAGATAACCTCGAAAGCTTCAGATCCCAATAAACTTAAGGCGTTAGCTGCTTTAGTGCGCACTTCTTCGTTTTCGTCTTTTAGCGCGTTTTTAAGAGAATTTAGAGATTCGTTCGTAGCTTTACCAATTTTTCCAAGTGAAGTAACTACGGAAGTTCTAATAGAGACTTCGTTATCAGAAGAACATTTAGACAATTTTGGTATTGCGGATTCAGAAAGTTTTCCAATTTTTCCTAAAGATCTAACTGCTTCTCGACGGATACTCCAATCTTCATCATCTAGGTATTCAGTTATTTTAAGCACTGCATTTTCGCCAGATTTCTCTCCTATTTCACCTAACACAAATATTGAATTAAACCGGATAGAACGGATTTCACTTTCCATATTTTTTATTACTTCACCAATAACGGATGAATCCTTTTCAATTCTTGATAAAACTAAATCAATTCTTGCATCCCTCAACAATTGTTCTAAAGTAGCTGACATTTTTATCACCCTATATTCCTAGATAGACTTTTTTAATTCGAGGTTCTTTTTCTAATTGTTCTTTTGTGCCCCTCATTTCTATTTTGCCTTCTTCCAACAGGTGTATGGTTTCACCAACTTCCATTGCTAATACAGCATCTTGTTCAACTAGTAAGGTTGTAGTCCCCTCTTTTTTAATCTTGTTTACAGTATCAAATATTTTATTCTTTATTTTAGGAGCTAAACCCAATGAGGGTTCATCTAATAAAAGTAGTTTTGGATTTGCCATAATTGCACGACCGATTGCAAGCATCTGTTGTTCGCCTCCACTCAACGTTCCTGCTCTTTGTTTTTTCCTTTCTTTAAGGCGAGGGAAAACTTCAAATACAAAACCTAATAACTCTTGGAATTTTTTTCTATCTTTTAAAGTATATGCCCCCATTTCCAAGTTTTCCATTACGGTCATATCATAAAATAAGCGCCTACGCTCGGGACAATGAGCTATCCCTTTTTTGGCGATTTTATGAGCTTTTAAGTCGTCAATTCTTTCTCCCAAAAATTCAATTTTTCCTCTATCTGGTTCTTCTAATCCAGATATTACTCTAAGAAGAGTTGATTTTCCCGCTCCGTTAGGACCGATAACAGCATCCAGAGCTCCATCTTCTATCGTTAAGTTAATCTCTTCAAGAGCCCTAGCTTTCCCATAATAATGATATATTTTTCTTATTTCAAGCAAGTTGTTCACTTCCTTTTCCTAAATACGCTTCTAACACAATTTTATTGTTTGCAACCTCTTGAGGAGGCCCTTCGGTAATATACTTACCTTGATTCATAGCTATTACTCTAGGCACTAAGTGCATTAATTCTCTTAAAACATGTCCTGTCATAAAAACAGTTACTCCATCGTCATGCAATTTTTTAATTAGTTCAGTAATTCCTTGTTGTTCCTCATGTGATAACCCACTAAAAGGTTCGTCTAAAAGTAGTAGTTGAGGATTTGTACCTAATGCTTTTCCTATTTGGAGTTTTCTTAAATCACCGTGGGGTAAAATCACAGGAGGAATTCTTGCTTTGTCAACGAGACCAACTGCAGCTAAAATTGAACTCGCAGATTCGTCTATTCCATATTGCTTAGCTAATTCTTTACCTCTTGTTGATAAGCATGAAACTTTAATATTGTCTAAAAGAGTCATGAATTTAAATGCTCTAACTATTTGGAATGTCCTTGCTATTCCTAAATTCACAATTTTAAAGGGTTTCATGTTAGTAATATCTTTACCATTAAATGTAATCTTTCCTGAGCTAGGTTTCTCAAAACCGCTTATTAAATTAAAGATAGTAGTTTTTCCAGCGCCATTAGGCCCAATAAGTCCTACAAATTCTCCCCTTTTTATCTCAAAACTAAAGTCATTAACCGCTGTTAACCCACTAAATTTTTTAGTTAAATTTTTAACTTCTAATATTACACCCATAATTCCACACTTTTCTTTTTTTACCTCCCAATTAAAACATCCCAGAATTCCTTAAGACGTTCTAATGCAGATTTTAATATACCTTCTGAAGCGAACCTTACAATAAGAATTAATACAATAGAGAATATGAACAATGGATCAGCCAAATCTCTAACAATTTCACCAAGGAAAACGAAAATAAATGCTCCTAATGCAGCACCAGAGATAGTTGCTATACCTCCTAATGCTGCCATTACAATAGGATAAAATGAATATAGTGATTGAAATATTAGAGGGTTTACAGCTCTGTTGATCATAACAAATAGTCCTCCAGCAATTCCAGCAAATATACTGCTGATCATAAAAGCAATTATCTTATACTTGACAGTATTAATTCCTGATGCATCCGAACCTGTTTCATCATCACGAATAGATCTGAAAATTATACCAATATTTATCTTTGTTAACTTTATCATTACTATAAAAGAGATTATCATAAAGATTAAAATTACATAATACACTTCAATTGCATTTGTAGATAATGGTGGAATACCAGAAATCCCTTCATCACCCCATAAAAGAGGTTTAAGTTCATATAATGCAAATAATTTTTGTAAAATTATCGCTATTACCATAGTACCTAAAGCTAAATATGGACCCTTTAATCTTAATGTTATTAAACCAATAATCAATCCCACAAGGGCTGCAAACAAACTTCCAAATATTAATGCCCCCCACCAAGGATAATGAATGAATTTTAATGAAGCTGCTGTTATATAACCTGATAATCCAAAAAAAATCGCTTGACCAAAACTAACTTTACCTACAAATCCGGCAAGAAAGTCCCAACTCGCAGCGTAGATTGAATAAATCATAGCGAGAATAAATATACCGAGAAAATAAGGACTTGTTGTAACTAATGGCATTAAAAAAAGCCCGATTAAACATAAAACTGTTAGTCCTCCTTTAAAAGTTTTTGCCCAATCCTTTAAATATTTTGGGAATTCCTTTATTTCGTTGCTTATTCTTTCAATTTGTTTTGTCATGTAAAAATCACTAGATTTATTTTATTTCTTTTTTACCAAAAAGACCTCTGGGTCTAATAACTAATATAATTATGATTACTACTACAGGTAGAATTGTAGAAATAGTTTCTGAGATGAAAAAATTTGTAAACATCCTAACATAACCTAATATAAAAGCACCAACTAAACTTCCTGAGAGACTATCCATCCCTCCAAGAATTACTATCGCAATTGAATCAATTAATACGACCCAACCCATATAAGGGGCTACTCTATCAATTGGAGCATAAAATACGGCTGCAAGGCCTGCAAGAAATGCTGAGATTGTTACTGTATACATTAAAATTCTATCAACATTTATTCCCATTAAAGATGCTGCTTCTCTGTCTTGAGATACTGCGCGTATAGATTTACCAAGTTTACTTTTGTTAATAAAAAGAGTGATTGATCCTACAGCTAGTAATGCAGCAATTATTAATATTATACGATGAAGTAATATTGAAACTCCCAAGAATTCAATATTAATATTCCAAATTGATCCGATAACTTTCGATCGTGGATCGAAAAGGAAAGAAACGAGTTGCTCACAAAAAAAAGCTAAAGCAAAAGTTCCTATTAAAACACTTATTTCATGATCTTGTAAAGGCTTAATAATTAATAAGTAAGATGCCATCCCTATTATGCTTACAATAATTAAGGTTAAAATCATTCCTAGAATGAAACCAAATTCACCAACAAAAAAGGGTAGAATCCAATAGAAAATATAAGTTGCAAGTAAGTAATAAGCTCCATGGGCTAAATTCAAAATACGTCCTACTCCATAAACCAAGGAATAACCCATCGCAAGTAATGCATAAACCGCACTCTGTACAGCACCAAAAACGAGAAACTCTTCAAACATGATTAAAAACCTAATTAATTTTATATTTTAGTAATTTTTGTTTCTTCAAGAATAAATCGTATAATAAGTTTTTGGTCTTATTATTTATAAAAATTTCTCTTGAAAGTCTTAATTAACCATAAATAGCTTTCTTCGAAAATATAAATCTTTAAATAGATGTTAATCTGAATATGATAATGTAAAACAAAAATTTAAAAAAAAATAAGTGATTAAGAAATGGAACCATTAACCAAAAGAATATTAGCAATAGTACTAATCGCGGTAATTGGCATAAGCGTTGGAGTTACTGTATGGCTTTTTGTTGCCCCTTATAAATGGGAATCCAAAGATTGCCCTGGGGCTCCTACAGGTCTGACTGAAGATCAGATTATTAGAATCGGTGTTATAGGTGATACTGAACGTATTCATGGAGAAGGCCAACTATGGGGGGCTGAATTAGCAGTATACGAACTAAATCAAGCGGGAGGAATCACTATCGGTGGAAAAACGTATTATTATGGTCTTACAAGTGAAAATACTGATGAGGCAAATCCATTATTAGATATAACTAAAGGCGTCGCAGCAGCTCAAAGAATTATAAGCTATAAAAATATTCAACTTGCTATAGGTGGATTTAGAACAGAAGCTTTACTAGCATATCGAGATTTATTTATGGAGGCAAATATTCCTTTCATGAATACTGGGGCTGCTACAACCACATTCTGCCAAAGTGTTTTGGATGATTATGATACCTATAAATACTTCTTCCAAAATAACCCAATTAATTCAACTGCTTTAGCTATGGAGTTGATAGCCTTAATCGTTACTACTTCAGCAGTTTTAACTTTAGGAAGTGGAGGTGCGTTAAATATACGAAATTTTGCTATTGTTAGAGAAAATCTTGCATGGACGGCAGGATTTGCGGGATTAATGATAGGTGCTTTAACTAGTAATTCAATTTTCAACTTGACATTTACGGGTGTAAATATTGCTATACCTCAAGATGTGGGTAGTACTGAAATGGCGTCCCATTGGTCCAAAATCAATGGTAACCGTACCCAAATAGTCATTCCAATAATATCTGGTGAAGCTGGTTTAACTTTTACTACTTCTTATGCTACTGCTAAACCAAACTGTAGTATATATGGAATTAATGTAATGTCTCAAGATGCTGCTTACTGGGACCTTACAAATGGAGCATGTGAGTATGGAACTACCTTGGAATCATTGTTTTTAACTAATAAAACAACGAAAACTATTGATACATGGAATGCTTACGAGTTAAGATTTGGAACAACACCGATATATACTGCTGCTGGAAGCTATGATGCTGTATATCAATTTCATTATGCCATTAACAGTACAGGATCACTTTCTTCTGCTTCTATAGTTACAGGTTTAGAGAGCCTCACTACAGCTAATACACTAGAGGGTGCTTCAGGTTATGTCGCTTTCGATAGCTCACACTGCACAGTTGAAGGATGGCCATATGGAGTTGCATTAGCACTTCAATGGATAAATGGCACTAAGAGATTAGTACCTGGAGTAGGCGTCTATCCTAGCGATCCGTGGAGTACTGCTGCTGGGGGGCCGCCTTTTGGCACTTTAGCAAATATGGAACCCTTTAGACTGCCATGGTGGGGTATTTTCCCAACACCTACATAAAAATTAATTTTTTTTTTTTTATTATATTATTTTTATTCTTTTTCTTAGAATTTTATATAGAATTAAATAGGAAGCAAATCCTATAGTCTATTTTTCATGATAATAAAAATGTTGATAATTATTTAGCTAAGATGTAAGTTTCATTCTATATAACTGGCTGTTAGATTTTACTCTATTATTGAAACCTTCGACCTCGTTAACTAATTTATTTTTAACCAAATCAAATACAATTTCAAGAGAGTACATATGACCTGACATAAAACTTTCAGCTAAAAATAATATTATTATGATGTTTTTTTCATCTTTCTTGATAACTGGTATAATAAATTCCCATTTAGAAAAAAAAGAATATTTCTTACTTAGCAAAACTGCTTGTTCAAACAATTTCATTTCATTGGAAAACAGTTTTATTTCAGATTCTATTAATTTAGAATTCTTCGAACGAAATTGGAATTTTTTAACTAGTTTAAATGATATAATTTCCTCTAATTTCTTATTTTCGTAAACTAAATAAGTGAACGGAAAAATTCCTGGAATGTAATACATATTTTTAGGTAATCTAAATTGGACCCATATTTTAGTTAAAATTCGATAAGTAAAATACACGACATAAAAACCTAAAAAATAATTTACTAAGTTTGAAAAATATAACTCTGGCCAGAGGAAGAAAATTATAAAGTAAAATAATATAATACTTCCAGATATAGTTGCTAAGAAAATATTTATTGCCCTATCGATAAAAAATCGATATTTTTTTTTTGAAAGTGGGTAAAATAGCGGAATTTTGGAAGCTGTAAGAAAATCGAGTAAATTGTGCATACTATAAAATAAAAATCCGATTAACCATGCTAGAAAGAACGGCTCTCCTGTAATTGTTGAAAATATACTTCCTGTAATCGCGGTAATAATTGCCGCGTAGAAAAAAGAATGGGAAATCCCTTTATGTGCTAAAAGATTTGATTTTTTTATTAATTGTAATGGTTCTAAAATGATGTCGAAGTCAGCTAAAACAGACATCACACCAGCATATAAGACAATGCTAAAACTCAATTTATTCAGAGTGAAAATGCTAACTAATATTCCAATTAAAAAATGAGAGAAGAAATCCATTTAATATCGAGTTATTAAATTAAGATCAGTTTTTTAAATTTCATATTTTAATAATTATTAATTTACATTTCCTCTTTCTTTTAACCATGATTTAACGTGTTCATGCATTTTATCTCTAATTTCTCTGAATTTGATAAGTTTTTCTTTCTCTGTACCCTTAAACGAGGCCGGGTCTTCAAAAGGCCAATATATTTTAATTTCCACACCGGGAATGATAGGGCACATTTCTTCCGCTTTTTGACAGACTGTGATTACAATTTTAAAATGTATTTTATCTAAATATTGATTTAACGATTTTGAGTAATGGCTACTCATATCATAGCCAATTTCCTCCATAACTTTAATTGTGTAAGGATTAACTCCTTTAGGGACGAATCCCGCACTATAGATGTCAAAACGCTTGCTTGCATATCTCCTTAAAAAAGCTTCTGCCATTTGACTGCGCGCTGAATTTCCGGTACAAAGAACAATTAATTTAGTTTTATTCAAACTTAAACCAT
>JAHQWH010000155.1 GCA_029856105.1 Promethearchaeia archaeon
TAGCATGGATTAAGGGAATTGGCATAATCTCGGCGAGAAAAATAATAGAAAACGCAAATGAATTACTTCAGCTAGAGAAAAGCATCCAGAAAGTTTTAGATTCAATAAAAGAAAACTTTGTGAAAAACTGTCCAAAATGCAATGGTGCTATGGTGAGCAAATATATTATTCTTGGACCTGATAGGCGATTAAAAGCAAGACAGTGTACTATATGTAAATTTTATTTACCTGAATAATCCTGTTTACTTAAAAAAGTCAAGGTTTACATTCCTAATCCAAATAGAAATACAAAAGCCATAAGATAAAGGAATATAAAAAATACTCCAGATTTTTTGTCCATTTTTTTTCTGACTGCTACTACAACAATTACAATTAGACTAACAACGAGCGTATATAAAACCGTAGGTACTGCTAATTCTGCTGTAACTGCTTGAGGGAAGAGGACTTGGCCAATGCCTATAGATAAAGTAGAATCAACGATACAAGAACCAACTATATCTCCAATTGCTATGGAATGATGACCGTGACGAAGGGCGTGTACATCAACGACGAGTTCTGGTAGCGATGTTCCTATTGAGAGGATAAAGAAACTGATGATATATTCGTGAATACTTAGACGTTGCGATATAAAAATAACGGAATTTACGATGATATAGGAGCCAGCCGTGACGCCGACAAAACCAATTGCAGCAAACAAAAGGAGAATTTTTTTACTCTTTGTTGGTTGCGTCGTTTCTATCAATTCTACTCTATGCAATATACTCTCTTTATTCGCGTTATATATTAACCAAAAATAAATTACAAGGCTGAAAACCATAAATAGCGCGTTCAAACGAGTAATGTATCCTTTCTCAACAATAGTAAAAATCAATAATAAAGACAGAACTTCGCAAGAACCTAATATTATTATGTCCTTTCTATTAACATGAAATGCACCACAAATTAGTGGTAGAAGTCCAAAAACTAAAGTGAGTTGCGTGAGATCTGAGCCAACAGAATCTCCTACATCAATATCTCCGTGACCTAAAGAACAGGAAATAATTGAATTAAAAATTTCAGAAATATCTGTTCCTATTGATACTAAAGTCACTCCAATTATTAACGGTGATATCCCTAAAGCTGTTGCAAGTAATGCTGAGTTTTTTACGGCAAAGCTACTAGAGAAGATTATAATAGCAACTCCCCCTATGAGAATAATAAACGCTAAGATTATATCAATCATTAAATTACATCCTCTATATAATATACTCAGTTGTATCGTAAATCCCTAAATAGAATTAATCGAGAAATATTAGCCAAGATTATCTGTCTAACTTGAATTAGTGTCTTAAAACCTTTTTGAATAATTGAAATCGCTGCTTAATTTTCGAGATTAATTGAATAAATACTCAAATTATTTGTACAATTCATCTATTTAACTGTAAATTATAAATATTATCTTTTTTCTTGGTAAAAATAACTTTATTAAAAATTAACTTTAATTTCAGTAAAAATTTCTCGATTTTATTTCTTTCATAGTCTTTGGATTAATTCTGACATTAATTCTCCTCCGCTACCTCTTAAAAATATATCAGCTATATCATCCATTGCGGTACGCTCTCGATTTACGAAGATTACTTTTGCCCCACTTTCTTTCGCGATGGAAGGTAAAAAACTTGCGGGGGATACAGTTAAAGAGCTTCCTACCATCAGAAAACAATCACAAGACCTACAGGCGTTCATTGCTCTTTCTATCACGCTTGAGCGCAATGGTTCTCCAAATAGCACTACTTTTGGTTTTATATATCCACTACATTCACAAACTGGATATTTTAAGTTCTTAGTCTCAACTTCCTCAAAAAGAAATTCTTTTTTACACCTAATACATTCTAACTTTTCATAAGAACCATGTAATTCGTAAATTGGTATATTATTATAAGTTCCACTTCCCGCACGTTGATGTAGTGCGTCTATATTTTGAGTGATTATTGCAATCATTTTCCCAAGTTTTTCCAGCTCAACAACCGCATAATGAATTGGATTCGGCTTCGCATTAACTACAATATCTACTAATTCGTTGTGCATGGTCCAGAACTTGCTCGGGTCTTCCAGAAAGTAGTGGTAGCTCGCATAAATTGAAGGATCGTAGCGAGACCACAAGCCTCCCTCGCTTCTAAAATCTGCGATCCCCGATTCAGTTGAAGCTCCTGCTCCCGTAAACACAACGATTTTCTCGGAATTCCTTACGATTTCAGTGGCTTCAATTAAATTTTTTTCATCAATCATTAAATCATTATTAGTTATCTAAAAGTTATAAAAATTATTTTTATCTTTTAATTTGAAAGAACCAAACCGTTCTCTTCTTCTATTTCTTATAGCTAAACTTTGCCATTTCATATCATGCATAAAAAATTGAGTTTTATGTAGTTTCAAAGCGTTATACACCTTAAATCTCAAATTCCCTATTCGTATTTTTACTAGATTTTCATCTTGAGCTTTTAAAGGATTATATAAAGCGTATACATAAAATTCCAGGCTTTTTAGATTCAGTTCTTCAGCTACTTTAACTGCAATTTCATAAGTTGCCTGATGATCTGGATGATTATTATTAGCACTGGGAATTACAAATCTATCAGCATCTTCTAAAATATCTTTAATTTTATCAACCGCTTCTTCTATATACTTGCTTAATTCTTGATCAAAAAATTTCAAAAAGTGTCTATTTTCCTTTTTAATTCCCAAAAACTCACCAGCAGCATCTGCCTCATCTAATCTCGTTTTAGCCAATTTATCTTCAGAGATTCTAGTAGCTTCACAATCTTCAAGATCACCAATGATTTTTGGTTTTCTATAACAAGCTCTACCATCCGTAAGCCAAATAATATGAACATTATGACCCTCATTAAGCCATGTCAGAATAGAGCCTCCTGCACCATAAGATTCATCATCAGGATGAGGTGCAAAAATAACTATCTTCAATATAAACTCCAAATTAAGTTTTAAATAGTACTTTGACTAAGAATATAATTAAATTTGTAATAAAAGTTTTTAAAATTTCAACAATAGACAAGTACAAGAAAGTAAATTTCGAGGTTAATTAAACAATATTTAAAAATCTTTAAAGATATATTCAATAAACATTTTTTTTAAAAATTATTTTGAAGGGGATATTAAAAAATAGGAGAAATAAGATATGACAAAAGAATTAAAAGCTAGTAAAAAAAAGAAAAATGCAAACTCTAAAAAAATCATGGCTTCATATGGCTCCCGTGAATTACTTGCTCAATGGATTGTTGCTTCGTTCGGTTTCACGGTGTTCTTCTTTTATGAGAACGTTATAGGATTACCGACATTGATGGCGATGTGGGCTTTTGTGATTTATAGTATTTGGAATGCGATAAATGATCCTTTAGTTGGTTGGTTAATGGAAAAGATTCATATGCCATGGGAAAAAAAAGGATTGAAACGCTTTCCATGGATTATGATTGGTGTTATCCCTTGGTTAATTTCTTTTTTATTTATATATTTAGTACCGACTGATTGGTATGGCTCAGCTTCAGTAGTTCAAGCGCACCAATTTCAAATTTTTGCGTGGTACGTCGTAACTTTATGTATTTATGATACATGTTATACTCTATTTGATGTTAATGTAATATCTCTTTATCCTGACAAATTTAGCGAAGCAAAGGAGCGAAGAACTGTTCAAGGGTTTGGAACAATTTTAGGAATAACTGGACTTGTTCTCGCGTTTATTCTCCCATCGGTTTTATTCATTGATACTTTTGTAGCTGAAACTTATGTCCAAGCAGCAACATTCAGCATCATAGTGGGGTTTGCTCTTTTTCTTCTCGTAATTCCAGGTGTAAGGGAAAATCAAAAACTTAAAGAACTATATGCAAAAAGAAAAGAAGCCGGAGAAGAACAAGAGGTAGAACCATTCTTTAAGTCGACCGGACGGGTGCTTAGAGATCGAACATTTATGATGAAGGTAATTTTTTTTTTTGGATACCAAGTAGGTGCAGTAATGATTCAAACATCAGCATTATACATCTCCACATACATTTTAGGAATGTCAGATGAAGCTATTATATATCTTTTAGGATCTATGCTTTTAGGAGCACTCGTTTCGACCCCATTATGGACATTTTTTGCTCATAAAATAGATGATAATAGAAAAATGAGCATAGTAGCAGGTATTCTTTTGTTTATTACATTCTTACCAATGATATTTATTTTGGAACTAATTCCTTGGATGATTGCTCTTTTTTTCTTTGGAATTGGAATTGGTGGCCACTGGTACATTGATCTACCAACAATGGGTGACGTTCTAGACGATATAGCCGTGAGGACAGGTAAAAGCCAGCAAGCGATATATTACGGTTTTCAATCGTTCTTTATTAAATTTGGTCAAACATTTATCTCAATATCAATAGCATTAAGTCATGTAATGACAGGTTATGTAGAAGGAGCGCCAACACAATCACCTTTAGCACTATTTGGGATAAGAATTCACACTGCAATTGTTCCAGCTATTTTGGTTCTTATTACAGTACTTTTATTTTGGAAATTTTATAAATTAACTCCTGACAGAGTAGCTAAAAATAAGGAAAAATTAGCTGAAATGGATCTTAGATAAATAATTTCATTTTATTTTTTTTTTTTTCATTAATTATGATTGATTTAATATAAGAATAAAAGTAATAAATAAAATTAGGGAAATATAAATATATAAAAAAGAACTACAACATTGATATTTACATATTTCACGCTTTAGGAAGAAAAATCATACGAGGAGAGACTGGTAAAAAACTCTTACTTTCTTCCAAAATAGCAAATTATTAATATTTCTAATTAATAGCTTTTAATTAATTCTATAACAATTTATGTAATATTTAGCAATTTCATAAAATTTCGATTCCCTAACAATTTATTTTAAGGTGTGATAAAAATTATTGAAATTATTGATAATGCAAGTGAGAGAATAAAAAGGATTAGAAGCAGATTCCTTGATGATGTTCCTATAATTTCCATAGAGCGAGCTCAACTTTATACAGAAAAATGGAATGAAACTGAAAATAAGGGCTACCCTCTTGGTGTTAGAGTTGCTCTTTCAATGAAGAATGTTCTTGAAAATATGACTATCTATATAGATCCTGATGATCGAATTGCAGGAAAATGGACAGAAAATTTTATCGGAATACCTATTGACATAGAACGTGGAATATGGAACAATGTTTTTGAAGTTGAAATTGATGCAAAAACAATGAATAAGTATATGAAAGAAAGCAATAAGAACTATATGTCATATATGATAAATAAAATTGGACCTGATGGTCTTCGTGAATTACTTGAAAATACTAAAAAAATTGGTGCTCCTATTACAACTCTTGGAACTGATACTCTTGATAAAAGAAAAATCAATCCATATCAAATTCGAGAAGAAGATAAAAAAATTCTATTGGAAGAACTTATTCCTCATTGGAAAAATAAAACACTCTCTGATATTCTAGAGAAAGAGTATGCTAATTCTGATGTATATACAGGTGAATCGTATGAATTTTTAACTCACCTACCTTTAAAAACAGCTCAAAATGATATAGTTATATCCCCCTGTGCGGTGATTGCTGAATGGCAAGGCCATTTAGTTCTTGATTTTGAAACGGTCTTAAAAAAAGGACTCTTAAATATGCAGAAGGAAGTCCAGGATGAGATCGAAAAAAATAAGGATTTAACCGATGAACAAAAAGATTTCTTAAGGTCTATTGAAATAACACTTGAGGCTGTATTGATTTTTTCGCGTAGATTGGCAGAAAAGGTAAAAGAAGAATTAAATAAGACTACCAATGTTGATCGAAAAAAGGTACTTTCAGATATGTATGAAACATGTAAAAGAATCCCAAATTTTCCTCCAACTACACTTCGTGAAGCAATACAAACGTTTTGGATTGTTAAATCAACTGTTGATTTAACCTTACCCTTTAATGTGCATGGTCCAGGTCGTTCAGATCAACTCTTTTATCCTTTTTACCAATCAGACATTGAAAAAGGTCTTATCACTCGAGAAGAAGCGCGTGAATTATTTGAAGAGTTAGTTCTGAATATAATGAGTCATAATATCCGTCCTTATTCTAACGCTGTGAGTGATTTTAGCCAGCGATTTGAAGGTTCAGAACCAGTGACAGTAGGGGGCTTAAATGAAGAGGGAGAAGATGCCACAAACGAACTCACTTATGTAATTTTAGAAGCAGCAGACAGATCAAAAGCCGCTCTTAATTTTGCGGTTCGTTTTCATGATAAAACTCCTGAAGAACTATATATGAAGGTTGCTGAAATCCAATACAATGGATATTCAAGTATATCTATATTAAATGATAATGTATGTATTGAAGCATTAAAGAAACGAGGAATTAGAGAAAAAGATGCAAATGCTTATTCAATCACTGGATGTGTAGACATGTGCAGTCCAGGTAAAACAGGAGGAATTGGTTTTTCGGCTCTTTTACTGTGTAGAACTTTAGATATGACTCTTCGAAATGGCAACTGCTTAACAATAGGGGGTTTAGTAAATGATGTAGGATTAAAGACAGGAAATCCAGATAACTTTAATACATTCGACGAATTTCTCGATGCTTTTTCCCAACAAATAAATTTTGTTATTAAGAAAATTGTAGAAGCCACTACTATACGTGATAAACTATTTGCCAATTCTTATCCAGCACCTTTCATATCTGCATTTATGCGAGGATGCTTTAAAAACAAAAAAGATGTAACTCAAGGAGGTGCTTTTTACGATGCGGAAGGAATTCTTATAATGAATAGTATTGCAAATATGGTTGATTCATTATATGTAATAAAAAAACTCATCTTTGAGCAAAAAAAATTCAATTTTAAAGATTTGATACAAGCAATTGATAAAAATTTCACTGATAATTACCAATTAATCCATAAACTGATTTTGGACCTTGATGGAAAATGGGGGAATGGAAACCCAGAATGTGACGAACTTGCTCGAGAAGTTACCACACGGATATTTGAAGAAACTTATAAGTATAAAACTTATAGAGGTGGAGTTTATGCTCCCTTTGTTATTTCAATGACTTCTCACACATATGATGGGCGAATAGGTATCGCAACGCCAGATGGTAGACTTGCAGGAAAACCATTTGCAGCAAGCTGTAATCCATACAATGTTGAGAAAAATGGACCAACTGGCGTCATTCGATCAGTAGCTGCTCTTGATTTTCAGCATGTTTGCGGTTGTGCAGTTAACATACGAATGCATCCGTCTGGGATTGGAAAAACAAGAGAAACTAGAAAAAAGTGGATTTCTCTTATAAAAACTTACTTTAGTTTAGGAGGTCAACAGCTTCAACCTACGGTTGTATCTACAGAAGTGTTAAAAGCAGCCCAGCAAAACCCAGTACCATATAGAAATATAGTTGTTAAAGTTGGAGGTTACTCCGCTTATTTCACTGACTTAGGAAAGGAAATTCAAGAGGAGATCATTTCTAGAACAGAACATACTAGGGTTTAAACATTTAAATGAAAGGTATAGTATTTGACATTCAAAATTATGCAATATATGATGGACCTGGTATTAGAACTATAATTTTTTTGAAAGGATGCCCTCTAAAGTGTGAGTGGTGCCAAAATCCAGAATCACAAAAACTTAATCCTCAAATATCTTATTTTAAAGAGAAATGTCAACTATGTGAAATTTGCATTAATGCGTGCCCTAATAATGCCCTTCAGTTATTAAATGACGAAATTAAGAGAGATAAAACCCTCTGTACTACATGTGGAATTTGCTCTGAAATGTGCCCGAACCAAGTGATGGAGATTATCGGTAGGAATATCTCCGTCGAAGAACTAGTAGAAATTGTATTAAGGGATAAACCCTTTTACGATAATTCTGGTGGAGGTGTAACTATTTCCGGGGGAGAACCTACGATGCAAATAAATTTTCTTTTAGAACTACTTAAAGTATTAAAAAAACAAGGGATACACACTGCAATAGAAACATGTGGGTATTTTAATGAAGATTTAATCGGCGAATTAGTTAAATACATAGATTTATTTCTATTTGATATCAAATTGATTGATAATGAAAAGCATAAGGAATTTACTGATGTATCTAATGAAAAGATTCTCACAAATTTCTCTAAAATTCTCTCTAAAGTAGGGAGTGAAAGAATCATTCCTCGCATCCCTTTAATCCCGGGAGTTAATACAGATGTAAGTACAATTCAACATATAATAACCTTTTTACATGAAATTAATTATTATGGTCAAATACATTTAATGCCTTATAACAAATTAACAAAAACAAAGTATCAGAAAGTTGGAATGGGAGATTTATATAAGGATATGGGAGATTTAAACGATGAAAATTTAAATGAAATCACTAAGCTGTTTGAACAACATTCCTATGATGTTATTATAAATCATTAAAATAAAAATAAATTAGTTTTTCTACTTCTTTTACCAACGCCAATAAATGTCTTCAGCGTGTCCTAACATCTTTTCAATACGAATCTTTTCTCCATTATCTAAAATTAAATCACCAGAATAAAAACCATGCATCAAAGATGAGTTAAGATAAATTAATCCAAAATTCATTTTTTCGCGATGTGATATGATAGGTTCCAAAACCATATTAAACCTATTATCGTTGCTCGTAAACTTCCAGGGCATTGTAGGATCTCTGTTTTTGTGATGAAATATAACCTCATCAATTTTATGAGCTTTTCCATCGTAGAAAATGATGTTTTCCGTATGGGTTGCCCCTTCTTTACTACCGACTGAACCGAAACCATAGCCAATGTTAAAAGCAACTGGTACTCCAGAGACAAGGCCGCAGCCAGAACCCCAGAGCCAATGCGTTTTATAAGGCCATATCCCGCGTCCCCAATCCATGAGGCCAAAAGATGTTTCAGGTTCAAAACCATATGATTTATCACCAATAGTAATAGAGCCTTCTGCAGGCATGTAGTTAATCTTATGGTTATAGTAAAACAACTTTGGGTCGTCATACCCAGTAACGACCACAGTATTATCCATTTTTTGGTCGTCATGGAGTGTAATTGAACCTTTTATCCCCTTATTTTGAAAGGAGGGGTCGTCAATAGTAAGAATTCGTTTATTGCCTTGTTTCGAGATAGTAGCGTTAAATTTTTTGGTTGGAAACTCAATCACGCTGTCTTCTAAAGAGTTTAAGGGAAGAACTTTAGATTTTGTAAAGAATTTAAACAAGCCTTTGCCATCTCTTTTAATGTTTTTAAAATCGAGCCATACATAACTCATTTGAGTCAAATACCCTATATCTCCTATAGTTAACTGAAATCCAAAGTCCTTGTTTAACACAGAAAAATGGTCCCATTCTTTTATTCTCGTCCAACCTTTACCTATTTTTTCCTTATTGTATTTTAATAAAGGTTTTCTTGCCCATCCGCGTTGAACAAGCGAACCATCGTCGTTAAATAGGTTTGAGGGTTCTATTATCTCATTTTGATTACCCATATCTTTCACTTTAAATTTGTTTAAGAATATTAATATTTCGAGTTTCGAGAAAATAAAGTTTTTTGTTTGTGTGTTTTGTTTGTTTTTCCTACTGCTAAAAATTGTAAAAAAATTATGTAATATTATTCTATTTGCTGACAGATACGGTCTATTTTTTCGATTGTTCCGTCTACAATTTCGTCAGAGTGGAGAATACACATGTAAAATCTACTTCCAGCTACGGAAATTATTTCTTGATCCACTAAAGCGGCACCCATATATTCCATAAACTTTTTCCTTAACGGGAGTTGCCCTACCTGGTCAGAAATGTCAAAACTTAAACCAAAAAGGCACGAAGTATGAAAGTGAACTGTACCACCAAGATTATATGAAAACCACGGTAATTCATATTTAGCGAAAACTTCATTTAGTCCATTTGCTAATCGGGCTCCTGCCTTTCCAGCCTTTTCCGTTGCACCCGTTTCCTCAACTAACTTCATTGCATGATAAGCAGCGGCACATGTTAAAGGATTTGCTGCTATTGTCCCTCCACTATAAGCTCTTTTGCCACCACCTACTCCTGCTGCACAAAAGCGCATTATCTCTTCCTTTCCACCAATCGCGGCTGCAGAAGGATATCCATGTCCTACAATTTTCCCAAAAACAGACAAATCAGGAGTATAACCGTAATATGCTTGACCCCCACCCATATGCAACCTAAAAGCGCACACAACTTCGTCTGAAATCAATAATGCTCCATTTTCATGGCACAATTCTTCTATTTCTTTATTGAAACCAGGTCTTACGGGATTGGCTCCTGACTCGCCCCCCATAGGTTCGATGATTACGGCAGCTACTTTGCGCTTCTCCTTAAACATCTTGCGCAATACATCAATGTCGTTGGGAGGGCAGGAATCCATCCATTTATATATAGATTTTGGAATCCCATGTGATTCTAATAATTTTGTACCGGGCACATGCATGTCGTAAACCAATTGATCTGACCATCCGTGATAACTGCCACCTATTTTAATAACCCATTTACGATTTGTAGCAACTCTGGCAATCCTTATAGCAAGCATATCAGCTTCTGTTCCTGTTTGGAGCCATCTTATAACTTCACAAGATGGAAAATGTTTCTGAAGTTCTTCAGCAGCAAGATATTCGTATTCGTTAGTTATTCCATGACATGGTCCAATATCCCTAATAACTTCGATAACCTTTTCCGTCAAAACCGGATGATTATGACCAAGGATAATTGGTCCTCCGTCCATTAAATAGTCAGTTAGAACGATATCATCAACAGTCTCCATGTAACAGTCAAAAACGCGCTTACTAGCTAAGGGAAAGGGATAATTAAAAGCGAGATTATGTTCAACCCCTCCGGGTATGATTTTCCTAGCTCTTTCAAAAGCCTCTTTAGATTTCTTGTGATTTTTTTCGTATCTCTCAACGATTCCCTTCAATTCATCGGGTTTAAATTTGCTAATAGGCAAATCAACAATATTTTTAATTTTAGCTATTTTTTCCTCATATTCCATAAAAGATCCCCAATAAAATTCTTTAAATTATTAACTGGTATAGTCAATTAAAAAGACTTAATTTAGAAAGGAAAGCCTTCCATAAAAAAATCTTTATTTACTTTAAAAACATTTATATTTAATATGTCAGACTCAGAAAAAAAATACATACTTGCAATTGATCATGGTACAGGTGGACCTAAGACGGCCATAGTATCAACCCATGGAGAAGTAATTGATTGGGCATTTCAAGAAGTTCCCTTACACGTAGAAAAGGGAGGTGGAGTTGAGCAAGATCCAAACGATTGGTGGAATGCCATTCTTAAGACAGCTAAACAAGTGATTGATAACGGAAAAGTCTCAGCTAATGACATAGTGGGTGTTTGTAATTCGAGTCAATGGAGTGGTACTGTGGCTCTAGATAAAGATGGAGATCATTTAATGAATTCTATAATATGGATGGACACTCGAGGCGCACCTTATATGAAGAAATTCCATAAAAGTTTAATCCAAGTAAGTGGATATTCTGTCCTTAAAATGAGAAAATTAGTTAAGGTTACAGGTGGAGGCGCAAGTTTATCCGGAAAGGATCCTCTTGCCCATATTTTATGGATAAAAGATTGCCGTCCAGAAATTTACGATAAAACTTTTATGTTTTTGGAACCCCACGATTATGTAAATTTAAAATTTACGGGCAAATTTGCTGCCTCTTACGCTTCCATTCACATGCATTTTTTAACAGACATTCGAGATATCAACGATATCAAGTATTACAATAAATTAATGAAAATGGTTAAAGTCGACCCAAATAAATTCCCTACAGATTTAAGATGGTCTACAGAAGTTTTGGGACCAATTAGAGACGAAATTGCTGACGAACTTGGTTTAAAAAAAGGTATTAAAATGATCATGGGCGCGCCAGATCTACAAACAGCAACTATTGGATCAGGAGCGGTTAGAGATTACGAAGGACACATTTACATAGGAACGTCTGACTGGTTGTTATGTCATGTACCATATAAAAAAACAGATATCTTTCATAATATGGCTAGCTTCCCATCAGCAATAAAAGGGCGGTATTTTGTAGCAAACGAACAAGAAATAGCGGGTGGAGCTTTATCGTTTCTAAGAGATAAAATTCTATATCATAAGGATGAACTATTAAGAGAGGAACAAGTTCCAGATGTTTATAAAATATTCGATCGAATTGTAGAAAAAGTTCCAGCAGGTTCTAATAATTTAATTTTTACGCCGTGGCTTATCGGAGAAAGAGCTCCCGTTGACGACCATGCCGTTCGTGGTGGGTTTTACAACTTATCGTTAGAGATGTCCCGAGAACATCTAATAAGAGCAATCTTTGAGGGTGTTGCTTATAACGTAAAGTGGCTTCTTCAATATGTTGAAAAATTCATCCAAAAATGGAAAATGAAAGAAAATCCGGGAATGACGAAAAAAGACGTTGTAATGCCCGAGCTTAACATAATTGGCGGTGGCGCGACTAGTAATATTTGGTGTCAGATTTTTGCCGATGTTCTTAATAGGACAATTAAACAAGTTAAAGACCCAATACAAGCAAATGCTCGTGGAGCCGCATTTATCGCGTCAGTTGGGTTGGGGTACCTTATTTGGGACCAAATCCCCGGACTAATCCAATATTCAAATGTCTTCAAACCAAATCCAGAGAACAGAGCTATATACGACAAGCTTTTTAGCGAATACACCAATATATATAAAATTATGAAAAAAACATATAAACGCTTAAACGAGTAAAATTAAAAAAATAATAAAAAAATTAACCTTTTATTTCTTTTCCGCTTTCCATTTTTGTTATATCTTTTTCTTGGAGTTCTCTTCTCTGTACTTTTCCTGTTATTGACACGGGAAGTTTTCGAGCGACCTCAATTAGTCTTGGGCTCTTCCATTTCGCCATATTTTCCAAGCACCATTTCTTAATATCTTCAACTTCGATATTCTTTCCAACTTTGAACCCTTTCTTTAATACGACCCATGCTTTCACCTTTTCACCAGAGCTTTCATCTGGCAATCCCGCTACAGCGACTTGATCTATCGCAGGATGGTGTCCCATTAAATCCTCGACTTCTTTTGGATATACAGAATGGCCAGAAACTTTAATTAGCGACTTCTTCCTATCTCTTATTTCACAGAAACCGTGCTCGTCCATAAATCCAATATCTCCCGTAAGTAGCCAGCGTTTTCCACCCCACATTTTAAGGTTATCTTCCTGTTCCTTTTGTTTTCCCAAATAACCCAGCATGACTTGAGGTCCTGCAACACAGATTTCACCCGTATGTTCTACGCCAAAATTATTTCTTTCAAGAGTTCCATCGCAAATTGGTCCAGCTTCAAAATTATCGGAATCGAAAATAGCCCAATCGGTACCCGGGAGGGGTAATCCTAACTTTCCAGATTTATTTGGGCCCCAAAATGGTGCTACACTTACTACAGGAGATGTTTCGGTTAACCCATAACCAACTCGTATCGGGCAGAAGATTTCTTCGAAGGAAATGCGAATATTATCGTGTAGAGGTCCCGCTCCTTGCGTAGCATATTTTAGTTTTTTCGTAAAATCGTACTTCTTGTTATACTCCTCAACGCCCATTTCATTTACATAATCAGTCAATCTCTTAAATAGCATTTCAACGCCAGTATACATAATACCTTGAGGGGCATCTAGTTTATTTATTGCCTCGGATAAAACATCGTCTGAAGGGGGCTTTGGAAATAGAAGCATTTGCATTCCTAAAGATAAAGCGCCCGACATAACACATGTTAACCCAAAGCTATGAAAGAAAGGTATACTGCCAATTGTTACCATACCTGGTTGGAGATTTGTCCACGGTTTAATCATATATAAGTTTGAGATGAGGTTAGCATGACTAAGCATAGCAACTTTAGGTAACCCCGTTGTTCCACCAGTCATAAGATATACTGCGGGATCGGTCCATGGGTCTATATCTACGGTAAAATCTTTTGGTTCGGTTTCTTCGATTATTTGTTTCATCCAATAAATCTTATAATCTTCTGTTTCACTAGGAATTTTATCTTTTGCACTTGGAATTCCAAGTTGTTGTACAGTTTCCTCGTCAGCAGTGAAAAAATCGGTAAAATTCGAAGGTATTAAATACTTAACGCTAGTCTTTGGAAGGATAGTAGCAGGTCCAGCGATATATAACATATCCATTAGTACTAAAACTTTCGCCTTCGTCATAGTTAGAGCATGTAATAACTCCATAGGTTTATAAGTAGGATTGATTCCTTGTACAATTGCACCAATATATTGACAACCCATATAGGCAACAACAAAATTTATGGAATTAGGAAGATCAATTGCTACGACATCTCCTTTTCTGATACCTAACGTATGGTAAAGGAACGTACCAAATTTTTTTCCGTATTCGAATAATTTTCTTAGTTTAACTTTTTCCATGTAGGAACCATAAGCAAATACACAAATATCATTATCCCATATTCCAAAATCATCAGCAGACTTAATAAATCCCTTCCACAGCGGGGTTATATCAATACCATCCACGTCTTTAAGTTGTTTTGGAACGCCTTCAGGCCAATAATCCCCGAACCATACTTTATTTTCGTCGACTAAAAATTCTTTATCATTTAAACTTGTCATTTTATCCACTAATCTTTCAGTATCATATTTTATATTTAGATAATAGAAATTTTTCTATTATTATAATATCTTTGATATACTATTATATAATAATTTAACTTGATTTGGTTTAAGTTTCAATTTATTAATTGACAATTTTGAACATTTATGGGATTTAAAGAAAACTTTAAGGAAAAGTTAAGAGAAATACTGAGCGACGAAGAATTATCCGTACTTCCGCGGGGTTTCCAAACTATAGGTAGAGTAATAATAATAAGATTAAATCCCGTATTGCTGGAGAAAAAAATCCTTATTGCAAAAAAGTATATGGAACTTTTACCGAGTACTAGATCCGTTTATTTAAACACGGGCAGAATTAAAGGAAAATATAGAACGCCAGAAAATATTATATTTTTAGTGGGAGAAGATAATCCAATTGTGGAACATAAAGAACACGGAGTTATCTATAGATTCGATTTTACTAAGATAATGTTTAGTATGGGAAATCTGAACGAAAGAAAATTTTTAGCAACATTAGTGAAAGAAAATGAAGTAATTGTTGACATGTTCGCGGGTATTGGATACTTTTCTTTGCCAATCGCGAAACATTCGAAGCCAAAAATAATATATAGTATAGAACTCAACCTTGAATCCTTTAAATTTTTAACTGAAAATATCAAAATTAATCATCTCGATGATATTATTGTCCCCATTAATGGCGATAGTAAGAAGGAAGTTATTAAATTGAGTAAATCTGGAGTGAGAGCTGACCGAGTGATTATGGGTGTTTTTCCAGCTCCAAAAGACTTTATTAAAGAGGCTTTAACTTTAACAAAGGAGATTGGAACAACCTTTCATTATGAAGGTGTCACTACGAAAGAAAATTTCCTAAGTTTGTTCAATGAATTTAAAGAAATTGCGGAAACAAGTAATTATAAATGCAAGTTATTATCAAAAAGATTAGTAAAAAGTTATGGTCCACATTTATACCATGTCGTTATCGATATCTTAGTAAATAAAGATTGAGACGCTTTATTCGTTTCTTCCTTCTTGATCTGTTATCAAGAGCGCTCTCTTTTTCATAGTTTCATTTATTTCTTTATAATCTTTTTCAGCCGTAAAGAAAAGTGGAACCCAAAAGCAAATAGAAATTAGTCCAAAAATTAGCGTGGACCAAAAAATCGTAGCAGAAAAACTACCTGTCATAGTAACCACGAAACCACCAATAACGGCGCCTGATGCGCGCCCTATAGTATCAATAAAGGAGCCCACCGCAATCATGGTACCTCGATTTTCGGGGAAATTTACATCAATAAGAGAACTATACCAGTTAGGACCAATACCCATTGTAAAAGCAAGCCCAAGACCTATAAACACGCAATAAATTAACCATAAAACCCAAAATGCGATGTCGTTGAGGATTAGAGCGCCAAAAAAGAAAGTTGAGCTTGTTACATTAGGCGACATAGCAAATGCGAATAGGAGAAATGGTAGAGTTAAAATTGAACAAATTACTGCCACCTTCACCCTACCAGAAAGATCTCCATTTTGAACTTTTTTATCTCCCCAATGTGCAAGTCCAAATTGACCTATAATTAATCCTAACAACACCGCAAACAATAATAATATAATAACTTTGATATCAACGACATTTACACCGATTTCAAGTTGAATATAAGGAAATATATAAGCTACTAATAGTCCGGAAGCAATAACATCGAAAAAATTAAACATTAAAAAGAAGTTTGACTTTCTTTTAAAAACAAACTTTAAATCTGAAAATTTAATTTTATATGAATAGCGCATGTCTTCGTCTGTTAAAACATTTTCTAAAGATTTCTCTTTTGCCGCTCTTTTAGGTTCTACGGTAATAAAAGAATTCAAAATAGTAAAAACAAGCGCAATAATTCCCAGGAAAAAGTACGGTAACCGCCATGTGTATAAAAAATCGGGATAATTTATTGTAATATAATTAATCTTCTCAGGAATGGTTAACAAATTAATTGCTTCATAGTCAATCGCGTTAAACGCTAAAGCAATTGCTCCAGCAACGAGACTTCCAATAGATGATATTAAACCCCAGAAGGCGAAAGACTTTGAACGAGAATCTGATGAGATTATATCAGCTAAATAAGAAATTACAAGTGGAGTTGTTACGCTTACAGCAATAGCAGCAATAATTCTAGCAAGGATTAATTGCCAAAACTCTTCTACAAATATGTGTAATATCGCTGTTATTGACCATAAACACCCAGCAAAAATTAAAATCTTTTTTCTTTGTATCAAATCGGTCAAATAACCAAACATTAGTACCGAAACGCCATTAACGATCGTATAGACGCTAATGATAATCCCTATACTATCAAAATATATACCTAAATCTGCAGCAATTAAAACTTCATTAGGAAGGAATAAAGCACTGTCCATCAAAATGATTAAGATTAAAGATAAAAAGAAAAATAACGAAATTATCTCCCGTTTCTTCATATTTAGCTCACATGTATTAAAATTATAAATTTAAATTTAATTCGTCGCAATCTTATAATAAGCTTTTCTTTTTTCTAAAGCGATATTTTTAAATTCACATCGATCAAAACTAATAATTACAGTATTTTTTTTTAGATTTTTATAATATAGATCGAAAAAAATGATTGAAAATGTCTGAAGAAAAAATTGAAGTAGAACCAAAAAGAAAGGAACATTTACATAAGCGATATGAGTGGTTAGATCAGTTTCGAGGTTTAATAATAATTTTTCTCATTATTTCAGTAATCACATGGCCGTTATCAGGTGATTTTGTAGGTTATATTACTCCAATAGGGCCTCCTCTCTTAAATCATGGATTTCAATATTACAAAGGATATCCCGCGATAATCACAATTATAGATATTGGACAGCAAATTTTTATGTTTATACTAGGATATGTTGGCTTTATCGCATTTACCAGTAGAAGAGAGAAGAAAGGCGTTGGCGCTGCATGGAAGCATGGTCTGATAAGGGTTGCAGTTCTATATGCTTTGGCCTTTTTAGATGATGGATTAATAGGAGGTCTACTTTTTGGTGATGGTATCCCATGGGATGAAGTATTATGGTATGGCACTTTAGCAAATTTAGCGATAGGAAGTTTTGCTGCTTATCTGTTTACATATTTAATTCCTAAGAACGCAGATAAAAGATTATTTGTATGCATTGGAATAATGATTGTTCACGCAATACTATATGCAACTCCTATATTCGAGCATAAGGGACTTGGTGGAACCGGTACTCTTACTTTTCCTTTTAATGCGTTGAATCATGCAGCTATTGCTATTGCTGGGACTTGTTTCTCTCAATGGTATAAAATGGATTCTAGTGATCCTGATGTTGGGTTTAAAAAGAGAATATTGCCAGTAGCAACGATTTTTATAATTATATTCTATTGCTTGGATTGGATACAACCCGCAGAACACCATGACGCTACAACTTCCCTTGCTTTTCTCGCAATCGCAGCTTCTGGTTTTTTAATTGCAGTATTTTATGGGTTTGAGAAAATGAATTTTAAAGTACCGGTACTTTCCGAAATGGGAAAAAATATGCTACTTTTGTTTATTATAGCATTTGTTTTTGATGTATATGTCGGTCTTCTAGATAGAGATTTTCTTATAGCAAACCCTATACTCACTATGATTCTGGTTGGCGTTTTACCAATTGTTATAGAAGCAGGAATCGCAATGTTACTAGCAAGAAAAAACATTGTTGTAAAAATCTAATCTTTATTTAACTTTTTTTCTTTTATTTTTTGAACAAATTAAACATTTTACATTTTTATAAAATGGAAATATTACTTGGTTTTATTATTCTCTTTAAGTGAGTAAAAAAATAATAATTATACTGTAAAATATATAAAAGTATAAATTTATTATATTTTTGAATAAAATTTAAAATTACTATAAAGAAGTATTTTTTATGAAAAACACAAAAATTGGTTTAGACTATAGTCATGGTGGTATGCTTACTTTAGAAGCTTCTAGCTATTCGGATTTCACTCAGTTCTTATTTGCATCTGCTTATAAATTAGGAAAGATCGAGGCTGGTTTTTACGCGTTAGAGAAAGCACGAATTTACGATGCAGTAATTATTTCTATACCTAAGAACATTAACTTAAAACCGGAAGAAATAGAAGTTTTAGAGGAATACGTAAGAACTGGCGGAAGTTTACTTATTATTGGCTCCCGAGGTGGAGAATATTTAAATAGGACCAATATAAATGAATTAACAAAGAAATTTGGATTTGAATTCCAAACAGATGAAGTTAATGATTCAGTGAATTACGTTAATTTGCAAAAAAGACCGTTATTAACAGATTTTAAACCGCATTATATCACCGAAAACATAAAAAAGATAGTTCTATCAAGCACTTGTTCGTTAGCAACCTTAGGCTTTGTAGAAGACGAAAAAAATATACAGGTTGAGGTGTTAGTAAGAGGCGGTTTAAACTGCTGGAGGGGTAGGTTCGAAGAACAGAAATGGATTGAAGATGATAGTCCTAAGATTCCCTTGCTTGTTGCCGTTAATTACTACAAAGGTAAAGTCGTCGCTTTTGGGACGTTATCTATATTTTCGTCTCTTGGAAGAGAATACGGGTTTTCTGCTTTTGATAATGATATAATAATTGCAAACATATTAAGATGGCTGACTTTAGACGTTAATTCCGAAGGACAAGTAATTACTATCGATTTACAAAAGGATTTATTCTTTTGGGCAGATTCTATTGTTAAAGAAAAAAGGTGGGAAAATTTCTCTGATTTAGTTAATGTTAGTCTAAAACATTTTAAAGATAATTATAGTTCAATAATGAAGGAATTAAAAGAAATTCAAAAAGAAAGATATCAGAGAAAACAAGAGTATAAAGAAGCTGAAAAAGAAGAAGAAGAAGAAGAAGAAGAGGAAAAAGTTATAGATTTGATACCGAAAAGGAAGAAAGAAGATTTAGAAGACATTATAAGCGCAATTGAAAGCGCTACAGGAGAGACATTTGATCGCTCGTTTGCGCCAGATGAGGAGGATGTTACCGAAGAAACTAATAAAAACGCACCAGAAGTTTTCTCTGAAGAATTACCAGACGATCTTAACAGTTTAACCGTGAAAGAATTGAAAAGTTATTGTAAAAAGCACGATATTAACCTCCCAGCTAAAGCTCGAAAAGCAGATATTATTAAAATTGTTAATTACGTTTTAGACGAAGATTAATCTTAACTTAACCTAAAAATAAAAATAAGATGCTTCTTTTTCAAAATCATTGTAAACTATTTATAATTAACAAATAGGTTTTTTTTTGAATAGGTTTTTATTTGTTTTAGGCTCAAATTGGCAATTGTCTTTGGCTGAACTTGACAATCTTTTAAAGAATTCGCAATTCAGAGGAAAAATAACCGACTATTCGGCAAACATCGCGATAGTTGAGTTTGAATCGCTGCAAAAGAGCAGGTATTACGTAAACGATTTAATGACAATTCAATATATTTTAGGAGGTTGCCAGAAAATTGCTGAAATCTACGATTTTATCGATATCCAAACTATAAATGACGGCTTTCCGAAAACAGTTGAGAAATTCAAAAAGATTGACTTTACTAGAAAGGGAATTTTGAAGGTTATAAACTTCACGCTCAATAAAATATTCCCAAGGATACAAAATGAAAGTATATTTTACGCAGTATCCATCTATCCAAACCTATTTGATGATGATTATTATTCTGATGTGTTGGTAAAACATTTTCTACCTTTTTTGAATAAATCCATTATGAGCTTGTTAAAAGAGAAGGGTGCTGAAAAATCTTTATATTATAAATACCCCGAAGAAAATATTAAAGCGGGTAATTTAAATCCAATTTTCCCCCATCACTTGATAAAATATGGCTTATTCAATAAAGATCGAGCAGAAATAATCTTTGGTTTTACAGAAGAAGGAGTGTATATCGCGCGTACTTTTACGGCTGACGATCCGAATTTTAAAAAAAAAATTGACGAAGAAAGGCCATTTAAAGAGTTTAAAAGTAGCATTTCGCCAAAATTGGCTATTATTATGCTAAATTTTTTAAATTTATTTGAAGAAAGAGAAAATAACCTAATTCTTGATCCATTTGTGGGAAATGGTACTGTTCTTTTATTTGCATTAATAGAAGATTTTCAAATTTACGGTTCTGATATTGATGGTACCAAAATTAAGAATACTTTGCGTAATTTAAATTGGTTATTAAATGAGCTTGAGGAACCAATTCCACTTTTGTTAAATGAAAGGGTTAAAAAAGCAGACGTTAAGAAATTGTCATCTTCTTTTAGCAAAGAATATTTTGATGGTATATGTACAGAACCAGAATTGGGCCCTTTTTACAAACAAAAACCCTACTACACAGAGGCCAAAGAGCTTATTGATTCAAAACTAAACTCGATTTACGAAGCTACTTTTAGAGAAGGTTATAAAGTTTTAAAACCTAAGTGTAGAATATGTATCGTATTACCGATCTTTAATACAATTGATGGCGGCGAAGTTCAATTAAAAATTGAAGAAATAGCTCGGAAGCACAACTTTGAACTAGTGCCAATGTTAGACCTAAATAGAATAGTAAATAAATCGAACCGGAAGCTTCAATTTAAGAAAGGGCAAGTTAGAGCTATAATCGATGCCAAAAAGAATCAAATAATAAAAAGAAAACTTTATGTTTTCGAAAAGATGAGCTGATCCGGTTAAAATATGAATCACATCAAAATTTTAGACCAAATTGAACAAGCCTTAGAAGGAGAAGCTCACCTTGACGAGTTAGCTAGAAAAAAACAAGATCCATTTAAAATCTTAATATCTACGATATTATCTGCAAGATCTAGAGATTCAAATACTAGAGAAGCTACAAATAGTTTATTTATAAAATATAAAACTCCAAAAGAAATCGCAGAAGCGAGCGTAGAAGATTTAGAGATGTTGGTTTTTAAATCAGGCTTTTATAAGGTTAAAGCGGCTCGCATTAAAGAAGTTTCTCGAATAATAAAAGAAGATTATCAAGGAATTGTGCCAAAAGACTTTGAAGAGTTAGTTTCTCTACCTGGAGTAGGTGCTAAAACAGCTAATTGCGTATTAGTATACGCCTTTAAGATTCCCGCAATACCAGTGGATGTTCACGTTCATAGAATCCCTAATAGATTAGGTTGGATAAAAACAACTAAACCAGGGCAAACAGAAGAAGAATTAAAGAGAATTATTCCTCGAGAGCAATGGATTAGAGTGAATCGATTATTTGTGCGGTTTGGGCAAGAAATTTGCCTGCCAATTCGTCCCAAATGCGATATTTGCCCTTTAAACGACATTTGTTCTAAGGATTTTTCGATGGAAATAGCTATGAGAAATAAAAAAAAGAAAAAGAAATGATTTTAATAAGTTTCAAAGGATTTTTTCTTCCTTTTAAGAGCATAGCCCGCTAAAAATCCTCCTAATAAGCCAAAAATATGAGCAAAATAGTTGATTCCGGGCGAAAACGAGGAAAATACGAAATAAAACACATAAAATAAGCCTACAATTATTAAGGGAGTGTCCCTTTCCACGATTGTTAACGATAAAGTAGCTCCAATCAACCCGAAAATTGCACCAGATGCGCCTAGGCTTATTACATTAAAAGGTAACAAAAATAATGAAAACACATTTCCAATTAATCCTGAAATTAAGTATATCAATAAGAATTCGAATTTAGAAAAAGTGAGCTCGACATAGGTTCCAAAAAGCAAGAGTGCTATCATATTAGAGAAAAGGTGCATAGCGTCACCGTGTAAAAACATTGAAGTAAAAAGTCGCCAAATTTCAAGTTCGACAAAGACTTTATTATTGATTTGAACCAATTGATAAAATAAATCCTCGAAAGCTAAAGAGAAAAAAATGTACAAAAGTACATTTGTAGAAATCAGAAATATTGTTATCCTAGCTTCCTTAAAATTTGATGCGTCTAAAACATACATAACTTAATTATCCCAACAGATTTGACAATTAGTATTTTATAATATTTTAATATAAATAGATATAATAATTATAATATTTATCAATATTTTGTAGACAAAATGGAAAATCGTAAATTATTTCGTTCAAAAATACAGTTGTTATTTACGCTATATTTTAATGGCTATTTGAGAGATATTAGGCTATTTAAGGCATTTTTAGACGTTCCTCTAAAAGAATTTATACCAAAAGAAATACAGGATCAAGTTAGAATTTACAACGATGCCCCAGTTCTATTTTACTTCAATAAAGAGCGACCAGATACACTTAGAACGATCTCTGCTCCCCATATGATTTCGATCATGTTACAAGAATTAATTTTGAATGTTAATGACGATTTACTTATTTTAGGAGCAAAGAGTGGATATATCGCTGCGTTAGCTCATAAATTAGCTCCAAATGGTAGAATTGTAATAATAGAAGCAAATCCAAAGATTGCAAATGTTACTTTAGAAAATTTAAGAAAAGCTAATCTACTTGAGAAAGTTGAAGTTATCGTAGGAAACCCATTATTTGGATTTAATGAACGATATCCTTGGCAAAAAATCCTCGTAACTGGTGCTATAAAAGAAGATCGAATATCTACATTATTACAACAACTCGATCCGAACGAAGGCGTTTTGTTCGCTCCAATTGGCGAAGATTTGATTCAAACATACACCCAAATAATTCGTTATGAGGAGAATTTTTATGGAAAGAAGCATTTACAAGTAAGGTTTACTCCACTAATGACTCAAGTTGAATTAGACGAATTAAAATTGGATATTGATTATGAAGAATTGGATGTAACAATCAACCAATCAGAAGCAGATAATTTTATTGGCACTCCTTATACGAAAAATATGTCCGTTAACTATGAATCTAATATATTAGATGAAGTAAGGCTAGAACCTTATTCAAAAAGTCAATCTTACGATATAAAACCTGAGAATATCTTTTATGCTTTTCTACAGCATAAGGACCAAACAATCAATTCGGCAAATAATAAGGAAAACCTAGAATATTTAGAAAATATAATTAATTCTTTAGAACAAATAAAAACATATAATGACTTCATTAGAAAAGAAATTGAAAAAAGGAAATCTTCTGATTCCTCATTATTTGATAAAAAAATTAAAGTAATTGATAAATACCAACTTGAAGTCAATAGCATACAAAAAAGAATAAAGAAAGAGATAAATAAAATCCAAAAACAATAAGATTACATTAAAAACTGCTCATTATTAGCAATTATATTTTCCATACTTTATTGCAGCATTAACGAATGTTCTCACATTTTCTATTGGAATTTCTTTAAATATAACCGTACTAGGACCTATGATAAAGCGTCTATTTTCTTTCAAAGCGGTCATTAATTCTTTTACGTGAGATTCAATTTGATCTTGAGTTCCATATGGAAGTGTATAGGATACGTCCCCAAAACCGACTATTACAAAATCCGGATGGTGTTCATTTACATAAAAAGGGTCACATCCTCCTTCAAACCCTTGTAATCCTTGGAATCCAGCTTTCTTAAAAGATGAGATTAATTCTGTGACATCTCCATCAGTATGAATTTGAGAAATCATACTGGCATCCGAAATAAGCGAATTTAATTCTTTGTAATAGGGCATAAAATCCGTTTCCCACCTTTTAGGTGAAATCATTGAACGATCTTTATATGCAACATCGTCTAAAATAGTGATGACTTTACCTCTTTTTCCTGTTGCGTTTATTAAACCTCTCAGATTAGTTTGTGTAAAATGAGCGTAAAATTTAATTAATTCTCTGTAAAGGGTTGTGTTCTTTTTGAAATGATAACTAAAATTTGACATACCCATACTTCTCCACACTCGATCGAAGATACCGTCTACAGTTAAAACAGGAAAAATGTAGGGTGATATCTTTTCATAACGAGTTATAGTCTTTTTAATTATTTCACTATTGTCTATTTCCTTTAGATTAGCACTGAGTTCATTTAAGAGGTCTAAATTATTTATGTATCCGCCTTCATAATACGAAGTTTTGCGTCTCGTTGATTGTCCATCTTCTTTTATTCTAACGATTTTTCCCGTCCCATCGTACACTTTAACGCTTTTTATTTTAAAACTTAAGGGAAATGGGGCAAAAACAGAATCAAACTTTAAAGCAAAAGGAATGTCGAAATAGAGGTTATTAAATAATCTCTCATTATGACTGTTTAATATTTTTTCTTTATTTTGCGTGATAAATTCTTCTCTAATGTATTGAACATGTGTAGGAACTCTATCTAGCTTTTTCCGCTCATTATCGTCGTAAACTGCTAAATAACGCTCGCACGAATTCATATACTTATAATAATGAAATTTTACTATAAAATTGTTATTTAATGATGATTCTGTTTTAAATAAAGAATAAAAAAATAGGTTAATAAAAAAGATTTTTTAAGTATATTTTTCTTTAAACTCCTTTAACTTTGCTAGTACTTCGTCTCTTAAAGAACCAACGACTAATTTATCTGTTTTGATATCTTTAGCAAACTGCATAAATTGATGTAAAACAAGCCCCGGGGGAAATTGGTCCCTCATATCTTCTATGAAAGCGCCTAAGACATTTCCGGTTATGGTTTGATCTATTTTCTTAAAAACATTTGAAAAAAGATCGTTAATAAGAGCACTTTTCCCTGTACTTATTGAAGTAATAGAACCCTTAACAGTTTGAGCGGGAGCCCCTACTTGATTATCAGATGATTGAGTTAATTCAGAGCCCTCACGGCCTTGAACAATGATCTCTGGCTCATATCTTGGATAATCACCCTGTCCAGAACAAGTGTAATTAAGATTTAACGATTCATTTCCCTTCAATTCAGCAATCTTGACTTGCAATTCAGATTCTTCCCCAATTTTCACAACATTATAGTCATCGATGTTAATATTAGTTAAATTAAAACCTCTAGGGATTTTATCCTTGACAATAATATTTTCTAATTCTACATTTCCTTTATTTTGAATTCTAAGGCTAATGGAGAATTCTCCTTCAGACGTTCCAGGTTTTATGCTTTTAAGCGTTTTCAGTTTACGCTTAACGTATTTCACTTTGATCTCTGGTTCCATATCTGGAGATTTAATAAATAAATTTCCTTCAACTGGGCTATTTATTTCTATATTTACAGGAGTTTTATAAAGCGTTTCTGTAGGTGGTCTTGGATTCCTTGCTTTAAGTGGGTATGAGACAATTAATTTGGCGCCTTGGATAAATTCGCTAGATAGATTGAAAAGTTCGATAATAATTTGGTGTTTTGAGTCTGGACTTTGGTCATTCGGTGCAAGCTCAAGTTTTTTAGTAAAATCAGTCCGAGAACTAATATCTATGTTTCCTAGCGTAACTTTAACTTGATTTATTAATGGTGGTACAAAATCTTGGGGAATTTCATCAAGAATGTTAATTGCTCCTATAATTGAAGTACCATTATTAACAATTGTATTTTCTATTACCATGTCTGTATTCGCGTAGGCATCAACCTCGGGAGGGTTAATAGATTTATTTACATTAGCTCTTAAAACGGGGTAAACGGTGGACTCCTTATTGATTTCACCAACAACTCTGGTAAGCACTACAAATAACGTTGTAAATTCGATCGAGGAACTTAATTCAGGAACGTCTTTAGATTCAACTTGAAAATCATAATCCCACGATTGTTCAGGATTAAGTAACCGATTAGGGGCTTGAGATACGACGTTTTCGGTTCCCGTAGTAATTTTTTGTAACACCTTAACGTTTTCTATTCTCACTTGAAACTCTGACTCGTTAATAAATTCAACACTACAATCCCACATTCCCGGTTGAGATCCTTCGTCTCTATCAATTCCAGACATCGAATCAGTGAGCCCTCGAACTTCTGGATTAAGCATTGTTAGTTTATAATTATTGATTAAGTAAGTAACATCTAAAGTTCCTAATGCTTTTACATCGTTATCTTTCAAATTTACCGCACAAGTTAATTCTAACTCAGCTTTTTGTTGTCCATCTAACGAAACAATATCCCAACTCAAAAATCTTAATTCTGACTCTTCAATTATACCAGCAACACCGATATTAGGATTAAGAATCTCAATTTCTTGGAAGAACGAGGGTATTTCTCTTTTCACTTTAATGTTTGAAATAGGTATGTCTAAGGGATTCGTTAGTACTAACTTCAATTTGCATTTATTTTCTGTTTCAAACAGAAACGCGTTATTTACTTTATCTGAAATTGATGTAGTAGTATCGAAAATATCGACAACTTTAAGTGAAGGTTCTTTTAAATTTTGAACTTCGTATTCGCTTTTATGTTCTTGAGTAGGGTTTAAAATTCCCACATCCAATTCTCTCGAACTAATTGTTGTGTTAACAATTTCTTTTAAATCGCATCCTAAATTCCATAGCCGACTTTTCTGGGAAGGGTTCTTTATTAAAATTTTTCCGTTTCCTTTTATTTCTTTTTGGTTTAATTGCCCATCTAAAAGAGTTTTTTCATTTTCTGTAATATCAACGATTATTAAATCAGACATTTTCTCTGCTTCCTTACCTTTTATTGATTTATTGACAATTTTTTAACAATAAAAAAATAAAGTTCAAAAATATAAATTTTAGGAAATAGAGAATTTTTTAATCAAAATTAGGATTATTTAATTAAGTTGAAAGATCAAAATAATTTTTACTTTTGGCAGATTATCGCGCAATTTAACGATTTAATGAAATCTGCCATTGAAGGACCTAATTGTACAGATCCTCAAATTTGTAAAGGAGATTGTTGTTCTATCAAAATTGATGTTCCAAAAATTCTAGCTGAGGAATATATTAAAAGAGGACATGCCAATAGGAGAGATTTCATTAGAAGCAACATATTTACTTTTCAGTTAAGGTTTAATGAAAAAACAGGAAAATGTTTTTTATTTGATAAAGAATTAAATGGATGTTTGATTCACAAATCTCGAATTAAACCACCCCAATGTTGGATTTATCCTACAGGATTCTCAAATCCAAATAATATTGAAATTAATTGTAAGAAAAGCTCTGGATGGAAAATAATTGATGTTGCGAAGGCAAAAGAAGCCGAAGAGCTTTTGCAAAAATACATTTTTCTATGTAATATTGAAGCTAAAAAAGAATTAAGATTAATTAGAGAGAGATTAGGTTATAAGGATAGTAGAAATTCAAAATTAAAGTTTAAACTTTTAAAAGAAGAGCTTATGAGTATTGCTCCAAGTAACTTAGGAGGGTTTAAAGATTTATGGGAAAATTTCGGACTTTTACCTGCTGAAGGTTTGTCTTTACAAATGAAAAAATTTTGCTTTATTCACAATAGTAAATGCAATTTTCTCTCTGATAATTTCTTGAGTTGTAATAAAATCTGTGAAGTGGTAGCAAACAAATTAATCCAATTCCTACGACTTAATTTATATCCATACATTAAAAAAAATAGTTCGGATATCTGCGGCGATTATCCTTTATTTAAATTGTTCAACCACAGCAATTTATTCTCTGGTTAATAATGTTGCGTCATTAAGGATTTTTGTCGGATAGTAAAATAGTTATTAATCTTAATACATCTTGAATATTCCGAAGATAATATCTATGTATTACTTATTTTTAAGATTATTATCTTTATCTGTTTAAATAAGATTTATATATTAGATAGGAAATATATTTAATTAAAAATTAATGTGATTTAATGTCATTTGGAGATAAAAAATTATCTGAACTTACCGAAAAGGTTTTTAGTGAGAAATATGAATTTGTTGATGGACCGCAAAAAATAAAAGGGCAATCCGGTAAATATTGGACGTTTAACGCGGTTATTAATAACGGGAAACATGGTAGATATGGAGTATTTATTCGAGATTGGAAAAGAGAAATATCCATTACACAATTAAGACAACTACATAAAGCATGCGTTGATATCCCCGAGATAGAAGGGGGAATTATGATTTGTAATATTGCCACAGATTTTTCGCGTGATTACAGTACTCAATTTGGAATTCAGCTTCTATCAAGAGGGCATTTGGTCTCCAAATTGAGGAATAGAGAATTCCAATTTTAAAAATTTTTATTTCTTTTTGGCACACACTCAAGAATTCACCATTCTTAAGAAAGTAAATTTATTTAATTCTCATTCTATTTACTTAAGTGTAATATATTAATTAATGATTAAACCTACAAAGTGGAATATTGTGCTTACAAATAGAGTAAAAGGTGTTGATTATGCCATAAGAGAAATAGCTGCTGTTGCCCATGAAGTAGCTAAAAGTGGTAAAAAAGTTTATCATTTAAATATTGGAGATCCAGTTGCCTACGACTTTCCTACTCCAGAATTTATTTCAGATGCTTTATTTAAAGCTAGTCGCGAGGGTAAAAATAATTATGTCAATTCACTAGGTGTTATTGAACTACGAGAAGAAATTAGTAGAATTCTTTATGAAAAACAAAACCTCAAAATTGGAATCGACGATATTCTGGTTACTTCAGGAGTTACTGAAGGAATTTATTTTATTATAGCGAGCTTAATCGAAAATGGTAAAGAATTACTTATACCAGGTCCATCGTATCCATTATATATTAATTATGCAAAATTTTTTGATGGAAAACCAGTTGAATATGCTCTTAACGAGGATGAGGATTGGGAGCCTGACATTGAAGATTTAAGGAAAAAAATTACAACTAAAACTCAAGCAATATTAATATGCTCTCCAAATAATCCAACTGGGGCTATGTACGGAGAGAAAAAAATTAAAGAAATAATTAATTTAGCAGGAGAATATGATTTACCTATTTTATCTGATGAAATTTACGATCAAATTACATATGATAAGCCGTATGTCTGTCCCGCCTCCTTAACCAAAGACGTCCCCATTATTGGCTTAAACGGTTTTTCAAAAACGCATTTAGTAACTGGGTGGAGGCTCGGATATCTTTATTACCATGATCCTGAAAACAAACTCGACGAATTAAAGAATGGCATAGCAAAAATGGCGAGAGCGCGTCTATCTGCTAATTCTGTTGCTCAGTTCGCAGCAATAGATATTTTAAGAACTCCAAGCAATCACACCGTAGAAATGGTACAGAAATTAAAAGAACGACGAGATTATTCGTACAATAGATTGCGAAAAATTGAGGGAATTAGTTGCGTTAAACCTAATGGTGCGTTTTACCTCTTCCCAAAATTAGATCTTAAAGAATTAGGAAAATGGAAAGACGATAAGGAGTTAGTAGTGGATTTACTTAAAGAGACTGGGGTCTGTATCGTTTATGGTTCTGGCTTTGGAGATTATGGAAAAGACCATATGCGAATAACTTTTTTACCAAAAGTAGAAATCCTTGATAAAGTATATAACCTAATTGAAGGATTCTTAAAGTAAAGATTTATTCTAACAAAATTTTTGATTTTTCAATATCTTTCATTAATTTCATATTAGCCACTTAACATTCGTTCTAAAAACTATTAAATTTTAAAAGTCCTTGAAGTTTAAAAATGGTGAAGGCTAATAATTTTAAAAGAACAAATAATCTCTTAGCCAAGGATTAATACAATTTTTTATTTATATTGATAGAATAATTAATATATTAATTAAAAATGAAATGTAATGGTTTTATACTATGATTATTAAAATCAATTCGTTAGAGAGTACAATTGAAATTTTTTATGAAAATTACATACATCTTCACGGCTTTTTAAAATTAAAAGCAAAAGATGAAAAAAATAACAAGGAATATATTATTATCGTTCAGATCCTTAATGAACAAACAATTTTGGATTATGTATTAACGCGTCAAAAATTAAGAAACGTTAAAATGACAGAATATATTAAATCAGAATTAGAAATGGAATTGCAATATGTCATTCAAGGTCGTCCTATTATTTTTGTAGAAAAAGATAAAAAATCTAAAAAAGAAATTCCTCATGTAATAAATGTCTTTTTTGAAATTGAAGATTTAATGGAAAGTAAAGTACTCACACCTCATTCCATGGAAATCCCAGAAGATCAGAGCGATGTTCACGAATACTTAAAACATATTTTCCCCCCCGATGGAATTTTTATGGGATATTTAGCATCTGAAAAAAAAGTGGAGGTATACTTTCCTTTTAAATATTTAATGTATCATTTTTTTATAGCTGGTGCTACAGGAATGGGAAAATCAAACTTAAACCAGGTGTTTATCGATGGATTGCTCCAACATAATGCTCAAATAATACTTGGCGGCAAAGGAAATAGAATATCAATGCTAGCAATAGATATGCACGACGAATATGCTTTAGGTTGTATTAAATATGGTGTAAACGATATTTGCAAAGCTGTAAATTACAATAAAGAGTTAATAGGGTCGTGGTTTTACCTTTATCCAAATAAAGGAATACCGCCAACAGAATTAAGAAGCGTTGCGGAGCCTTGTCTGATTAATTACCAAGAGATAAAGCCCGAAGATCTTTTTGCAACTGGTTCATTCAATGATTTACAAGTAGGAGCTATTTTTTCAGCTTATAGAAGCGATCAGGAAGATTATATTGAAAATCTATTGACAGACGGATATCGCCCTCCTGGCGGTCACGATGAAAAAACGATGGCTGCAATAAGGAGAAGAATGCATTGGTTAGAATATTCGGAGATGTTTCAATCTAATGCTGCAAGCAAATTACCAGAAATCGTAAAAAAATTGGAAACAGGAGGAGTGATTGTTTTTAATGCGTCGATGATTTCAGATTTAGAACAATTTCTTTTTAACAGCGTTTTGGCCAGAACATTGTTTGATTTACGTAAATCGCTCAAATCTTCCTCAGATATAGCTACTTTGGAAAAAAAATTAGACCAAACATTACCTAAGAATTTTTATCAAAATTATAAAAATAATCTAAAGGACTTATACGTTAAAACTGGAACAATTGTTAAAGATCCATCAGAAATGCCAATAATTATCTTTACAATTGAGGAAGCTCCTAGCATATTGCGCCCGGAAATGATGAGATATAATAACGTATTTAAAGATATTTCACGTCAAGGAAGAAAGTTCAATTTGGGATTAGAAGTAATATCCCAACAGTATTCCCCCATAGATGATACTATTTTATCAAATATGAATACGGTAATTAACTTACCTTTAAGGTCTGAAAAAGAAAAAGCAGTAGCGGCTAAGACTTTAGGAGGGGGAATTCAACATAGCGATTTGGAATCATTAACTGGAACGAGAGGTATCGCGTTAATATCTGGAATTTGGCTAACTAACTTTCAAAAATTAAAAATACCTTTATACGATGAATACTTTGAGCGTCATTCGAAAAAGTTTTACGAAGATTTCTCGAAAAAAATAGCTTCTTTAGGGATATCTCCTCCCCCCACTTCGCTTTCATAATAATATAATTAAAATTTTTAGGTGAATAATAATTTCTTTTAATTTCGAATTAATCTCGTTAGAAAAATCTTTTGAAGAAAGACCAGAAATATCTATAGATGAAGATGTTAAAAAATTTAAAGAATTCATTAAAGAAAGAAGAGCTAAATGGACTGAAGAAGAAAAGATCGAACTTGAAACAGACAAATTTGATAACGATGAGAGTTTAAGAAACACAAATTCATTATTTAGTGAGATGAACCATCGACCATTAAAGGGTGAATTGTTCGATTATATAAATAACGATTGTAAAATAATTGGTTTTGATGAGAGTTCAAATACACTCAGTGGAACTTATGCTAGATTAGCTTCTTTCAAATTTGGAGAATGTCAAGTAACTTTTAAAGATGGAAAATATCACAAAGAAAAGATTATGTATAAACCTATTACAACCTACATTGAAGATAACGAACATAAGCTTATTATATATAAGACTGTAATTGAAAATTTCGTAAAAACAATAAAACGGAATTTTTACAAAAGTAATTTGAAAGATAAAGTTGATAAATTAGAAGAGTGGTACGAGTCGACATATAAAAAAAAGATTGAAGAGCATATCAGTGCACACTCTTACTATTACCCAACAATGGGACATGTAGTAGATAGGATAAGAACTGCTGATGAAATTTTAAAATCTTTAGTTAGGATTAAAGAAGAAAGTAATTGGGGGAAAAATAAAAATGTTGTATTTCTTGGAGATGGCATTCAAATGTTTCGCCAACATATTTTTCCTCCTGTCGCATTCACGGAATTCTTTTATAGGTTCATTCAATCGTATGAAATTAATTACTATAGTTTTTCGAAGACATGTCGCTTAAGGGATGCTCAAGGTAATTTTTTATTGCCAATATGGTCAGAGATATATGAGGATAACTTCTTAGTTGAATTACCGGATCTTTCTAAGTATACTAAAAGTAAAGCATATCTTACGAGGTTGCAAAAAGATAGCTCAGCTCTTAGATTTGATATCTGCGATGATTTAGATACAAAAGACGCAAAGTATATTTTAAAGAATTTGATTCCATATTCTCCACAAGGGTATCCCCTTAGTTTGGTGGGGGCACACGAAGCAAGTACTTTATTGGTGTCGGAATATAATAAGTTTGATGCGGCTTTCATGGAACTTCAATACGATAAAAAAACAAAAAAATACGCTCAAAAATGGAGACAAAAAGTATTAGGAAAATAAATGTTTTTAATATAAATGATTTTAGGATAAGGGATTTAAATGATTAAAATTGTACACATATCTGATTCTCATCTAGGTTATAGAACAAGAAGAGGTACAACAAATAAATGGGCAATACAAAATTATTCTAAACCTTACGAGCAAGAAATTTACGATTTGTTTCTAAAGGTTATGGAAGATATTTCTAAGATTAAAGATTTGGACTTTTTAATTCATTGTGGTGACATGTTCCACAATCCTTCTTTATTTAGCTCATATCCTCCACCAGAGCCCGCAAGAAGAACTTTTAAAGAGGGTTTAGAAATTTTTTTTAAAAACACTAAAAATCAAACCCCTTTCATTTATGTTGAAGGAAATCATGGAGTCTTTAGAGGTTATGAGTATACGCCGTTTGAATCCCATATACAAAAAGATGAATACCCAAATCTTCATTATTTTAAAGGTCAAGATTTAACTAATGCCATTAATAATAACCAACCTTTAAAGTTAGAATTTCCCTTAAAAGAAGTGAGATTTTACTTGTTCCCTTTTTTTGAATTTAAATATTTTGAGACATATGAAGCCGCATACGATAAATGGGTAGAACTACAGCGACCAAATAAAAACGACGATTTTATTAATATTGCGGTTGCGCACGGTTCAATTGCCGACGGCACTTTACATAGAAAAGTCAATTCTGATGATTTTGGATATGATTATGTAGCTCTTGGGCATGAACACGGATTAAAAAAGGTTTCCAAGAATCACTATTATTCAGGAAGCTTGCTCCCAATGAATTTTAAAGAAGCTTACGAAAAACAAGGGTATCTAAATGTAGAAATAGATAAAAAAGCTAAAATCTTAAATATTGAAGAAATCTCTACAAGTGAGTTACTCAAAAGAACTTTTGAGATTATCCAAATTGACGCTAGCCCTCAACATACTTCCGCAGATTTAGAAGTTCTCATCAGAAATGAATTGAATCCGTTCATCTCTGCCGATGGATTTGACCCCAAAACTGCTGCTAGGCTGAAATTCAATTTTAAAGGGGAAATAACATTCAAAAAAAATTGGCAAATTAACGATTTAATGACGAAAATCCGGAGCGAATCTTTTTCTCAATCTGATAAGTTTAATATTCTTCAAATAATCTGGAAGATTTTCGATAGATCTGAGGATGCTGAGAACGACCTTAGCGCTGGCTTAATTCAGGATTATATATTAGAACACCCCGATGAAGAGTTTAAGGCTTTTGTTAAAGAAAAATTAACTGAGGATAAATCCCAGTTTGATGTAGACAAGCTAACTCAATTCGGAATGAAAGCTTTAAAAAAAGCGTTAAAATTCATGGAAAGAGAAAAAGAGGTGTAAAAAATGTACATTACAAAGCTTACATTTAAGAATTTCATGGGATATAAGCAATTGAGCCTTCCTAAAAGTATTGAGGAATTTCCTAAAGGGCTAATACTCGTTAGTGGTAAAAATTCCTACGGTAAATCGAGCATTTTCGAAGGAATTGTGTTTGCCTTCTTTGGACCTAAAATATTTAAAGGTCGAAATGCCGCTTCCTTTATTACTTATGGGGAATCTAAAGCGGAGCTTACAATATTTTTTACTTTAGACAACAAAAAATATAATATTTTTCGTAGATGGGGCAGAACCGGAGCTACAACTACAAAATTGTTTGAATGGGACAAATCTACTTACCGCGAAATAAAGAATTTTAACATTGAAAAATTTTTTGAAATTTCTTCCGAGCAAGCTTTAAGTACTGTATTTGTAAGGCAAGGGGAAGTGGAAGAATTGGCAAATAAAAAAGGTGCCGATTTAAGGGAAATGATAATTGACCTTTTTAGGTTAGATCTCATAGATGATGCGCTAAATTTTCTGGATGTCGAATCTAAAAAGAAAAGATTTAGTAAGGAAAATTTAGAAAGGAACAAAGTCCCAATTGAGCGAATTGAAGAAGATATTAATCGCATTACTCTTGAAAATGCAAACTTTGAAAAGGTTGTTAAGGAAAAAAAGAAAAAAGAAGAAGAATATGGACAAAAAATTAAAAAATATCCCTCAGATGAATTAATTACTAATTTGGAAAAGCTGTACAGTCAAAAAAATGTTGTTAACGATAAGTTTCTTTCGTATAGAAAGGATTTTGAAGAAAAGATTAAAAGTACAAAATTACACATTGAGGATTTTAAACATTTAAAAAAAATCGTAGAAAAAATTGAGAATAGTCTAAAAGAAAAGAAAGAATTAACCCTAGAAAAAGAACTTATAGAGAAAAGAAGAGAAGCTACTATTAGGGGTCTAGGAAAAACAAAAGGAAAAATTGAAGATAGTAAAAGGAAAATAAAAAAAATGGAAGATAGCTTAAAATTTACAACAAGAGAAGGGGGATTAGAAAGCGCTCAATGCCCCACTTGCCAAAACGAATTAACAAAAGAGCATTTTGACCAGATGATACTGGAATTTAATAAGGATCTAAAGATAAATGATGAAAAAGTTAAATCTATTACAAAAATAATAGATAATTTTGATGTAGAAATTAATTCGTGTCAAAACAAGTTAGAAAAAAGTAATGAAAGTGTTATAAGAATACAAGGTTTAAAGGACGACTTTGAAAATTACCAGAGATATGAATCAGAACTAAGGAAAGTTCAAGAAGAATTAGACGGTTTCCTTACGAAATATAAGTCAAAATTCGCTGATACTAAACCAGAAAAAATTAAATTACTCTCTATAGAAAAAGAAAAGCTTTACATCGAATTGAATGCAATTACAGTGGATATTAAAGAAAAACAAAATAATATTAAGAAAAATATCGATAGGATTGTAGATTTACGTAGTGAGATTAATCATATGAAGAAACTGGAAAAAAAAATTGGAGAATTTGAAATTGATATTGATCACATTAGTAAAGCAAAAGAATTCGTAAGGAGGTTTGTAACTGAATATATGGTCGTGAAGCGATTAGTAAAAAATATCGCATCAACTACAAATAAATATATTAAAGATTTTACTTCAGGTCAATATAGCGATCTAACTATTGACTTGTTCGGTACAAAAAAGACGGGATTATCGCTAAAAATCATGGATAATTTCAATGGCGTTCCTGAGTCAATAGAAGTCCTCTCTGGAGGAGACAAAACCGCTTTGGGAATGGCCTTACGTTTAGCAATATCCGAATTAATGAGCAAAATTCGACCTACGAAGGAATCACCAAAGAAAAATCCAAAGATTGACATTTTACTTTTGGACGAACCTTTAGCTGCGCTCGATGAGACCAGAAGAGAGCGAATTCTTAAACACCTAATAAAATCAAAAACATTTTCACAAATTTTCCTTATTACCCATACAGCTATCCCATCAGATTTCAATACACATAAAATTATAGTTAATAAAGATCATTCTACGGGCATAAGCACTGCAAGATTCGAGGAAGAGACAGCTCAAATTCTTTATTAATCTCTAATTCCTATTATAAAGGAAAATAATCTAATATTAGTTAAAATCCTAATTTTTTAAATGCATTAACATGAACATCAAGGAATAATAAAAAAAGAAAAATGGAAATTTAATATGAATTTGTTTATAAATCTCGTGCCTTAACGGTTTTTCTTCCATTTGCTTTAGCACGCCGAATAGCGTTGTCAATTATCTTTATTATTATAGCATTAAATGTATCTCCATCAAGCACGCCTGAGCTTGTGTTACAATCCTTTGCTTTTATATACTCTCGAACTTTAGATTTTACATATAGGGGTTCTACCTTAGCCATTTTTTTTCTTCCTCTTCTTATAATTCTTATAAAGTATTAAAAAATCAGATTATAATTGATTTTTTATTAATATTAATTTTGCCATCTGAGTTTTTAAATGTTTTGTCATATCTTAATAATCTTCCAAATAATTTTCTAAATACTACATTATTTGAACCACTATGGGACTTAAGAAATTAATCGTAAATGTGCTATTTTATTGATGTAGAGTAAAAAAAATGAAATCCTATTAACAAATCAAAACATTACGATTGAACTAAGAGGGGTAAATTAAGAAAAAAAAGAGTGGTTTTTTGGTATTTTGTTTTAGCGAAGAGAAATTTATTTTTTTCTCTATTTTGGAGGAGCAAGCACGATTTCAATGCTTGATACGTTGTTAGTTTGCCCACTTTCGCCTTCGAGCTGCTCTGTACTGAGGGTAATTCCTTTATATTCAGTTCCTTTTAAGAATCTATTTCTTAAAATCTCACATACATCAACCGCATGAGAAATAGCTCTACCTCTGGCCTTAACTGTGCAATCCACTCCTTTATTAAGGATCATCATAGTGGCCATAACATAATTCATAGTGGGACGTCTGCCAACGAAAACGCTGTTTTCCTCTTTTCGGGGCATTCGTTTTTTTACATCCTTTACTTCCGTATTTTCTTCAGGCATTTTTTTTTCACTATTTTGTTTTGTATTTTTTGTATACTGTATCGTTGTATCTCGTAATTTTTTTATTACGATTTAAACTACATTTTTTAAAATATTTTTCTTCATAAAAATTTTATTATCTTACTAATAATGTGATTTAATATTCGATACTCAGATTTTCAACTCATTTAAAGGTATTTTAGCGATCTGCTTTTCTAAAACAATTTTCAAAAAGATTTAAAATATAGTTTTTAGATTAAAAAAAAAATCAAAATAAATTATAAAAAATTACAAACTTTCTAATTTTAGTCCAAGAAACATTAACCACCATGCGAGAAACATTAGTATCGTTCCTATAATGCCCCAGGTTTCCGTGTGATTATATGTCCCAAGAGCTAGAGGGGGTAGTAGATCTGGAGTTACAAAGAATAAATTAGTTAATACATAAAATCCCCCTGCGAATAGGAAGGACGATAAAATTACAGTAAATTTCGTTATTGGAGTCCAAGCCATTTAATATCACCTAATTTATCAAAGTAAAATGTGTAATTAATATTTATTAATTATTCCTAAATAAAAGTTTAATTTTTTTAAACAAGAAGTTCATATTTGATTTAATCTAGTTCATTTGTTTTTGAGGGTTGTTTCTTAAAATTTGCTTGGTTTTTATCAATAGTTTTCTTTTGATCTTCATCTTCATCTTGAAAAATATCCTGAATTATGCTTATCAGGAAGAACACTGATATTTTGACGAGTAAAGGAATTAATAACCCAGACTCCGTCAAAAGAACCTTTATTGATACTCAGATTTTCAACTCATTTAAAGAAGTTTTAGCAATCTGCTTCTCTAAAATAATTTTTAAAAAGATTTAAAATATAGCTTTTAGATAATTAAAAAAAAAAATAATATGATAAATTACATACCTTTTAATCTTACTCCAAGAAACATTAGAAACCAAGCGAAAAAAACTAATCCCATTCCTATAATGCCCCAAGTTTCGTTGGAGCTGAAGGTTCCAAGAGCTAAAATGGGCAGTACACCTGTAAGTCCAAAGAATAATTCAGTTAATACAAACAATCCTCCCGCTAATACGAGGAAGGAGAAAATTACGGTCCATTTTGTTGGTGGAGTCCAAGCCATTTAATATCAACTAATTTTTTAAAATAAATTGTGTAATTAATATTTACTAATTATTGATATTTAAAAGTTTAATATTTATAAATTAAAAAGTAAATATTTGATTTAATTTAATTTATTTGTTTTTTGGGGTTGCTTCTCAAAATCTTCTTGGTTTTTATCATTTTTTTTCTTTTGATCTTCATCTTCATCTTGATAAATATCCCGAATTATGCTTATTACGAGGAACGCTGATATTATGACAAGTAAAGGAATTAATAACCCAGATTCTGTTAAAACAATCTTTACCCATCCAATATATGGTATTCCACCTATTACTACTCCTATTATTCGGGACTCTGGGACAGGTGCTTGATCAGGTAGCGAGTTAGCGTCCCCTTTAGTCTGGAAATACCATGTATCCCCTACTAAATACTTGTCAACTACACGATGGACAATGGGTTCTTCAGGAGCACCCGCCCATAATCCACGAGCGTCAAATACTATAACATCTCCATTTTTATCTTCAGCTGTACCATTTACTATATCCTCAGGATTGGCCCCCGCTACGAATAATAAGTCTCCTTCGCGAATACTAGGCTCCATAGAGCCAGAAACTACGATAACTATAGGAGCCTCAGTATTAAGAGCAACTTGTAAACTAAAATAGAGTAAAAAGGAGCCGAAGAACGCAATACATATCATTACAACAGCAATAATTACTTTTTTGTGAGATATGGGCTTTTTTTCTTTTTCTTTTTTTTCTGAGTTCTTCAGATTATTCGTATTCATTTTTTAAAAATCTCCTTTCTCTTGTCTAAATAAATAAAGAAGCGAATATATATTTTGTTCTAACATTTATATGAGATTCAAAATATCGAATCGAGTTATTTGATATACTTTTTTAATCTTTTTTATCTAGAAATAATTCTAGAGATAGTATTTTATAGAATAGCATCTTAAAATATTTGTATTAAACTAATTAAAACATTAAACATCTTAAAAACTCATATGGTTGAGGCTTAACTACATGTTTTTAGAAGATCCGGTCTTAAAAGAATATATTGTTGATGATATTGTTAGAGAAGTTAATCAAAAAGGATTGAATATCGAAAAGATTTACGTAGAGAGTTTTATCGACAATTTTCTTGGCGAATACGAACGATTACCAAAAAGAAGTGAGATTAATCCTATTGTTTCAAGTTATATTAAAATGATCGAAGATAGCACACCAATAATTGAAATATCTCAAAATTCTGATGAATTTAATTCAAAGACAAATGTGATTGAACCAGTTGTAAAAAGTTTTATCCAGAAAAAAAACTTAATTAACTCAATTAAAAGTGAAGGGCTTTTCTGTCGCACAGGAGAAATGTTAGTTATTCCAAAACCAGAGGGGCGCAGATTATGTCCAATATGCGATAACGAAAACTGGTACAAAATCCATGAAACAATCGATCGAACGGATATTATTTGCGATTATCCTAAAATTTACGGAAAGAAATATACGTGTAGCGGTTGCGGAACTGTTTGGAAAGAGAAGTAAATTCTGCAAGATAAACGTTACAAGTCTTAATGATTAAGATAAGTTGCGTTCCTTTCCCTCAATAAAGCGTTCAACTTTGAGGAAAATCTGATTATATTTCATAAGTTTTATAACTATAAATTTTAAATAGTTCAATGTTTAAAGTTAAACTAAAATAAAAAATTGAGTTTCTTTTATTAAAAATCAAGCGTGTTAATTATGGAAGCAGATTATGCGATAATTTATAATCCTGTTGCTGGAAAACCAGAACAGACTGAAAAAGATATAGAATATGCAAAAAAGTGTTTAGATGATTTAAACATTTCTTACAAGTTATTCAAAACAGAATTTGCAGGACATGCTATTAGTTTGGCTAACCAGTTAGCAAAAGAAGGGTATCGAGTCATTGGAGCTGGTGGAGATGGAACTTGCAATGAGGTTTTTCACGGTGTTATTAGCTCCAATTCAGGAGCTTTATGCGGGTTTATCCCAATGGGCTCTGGAAACGACATCCCTGCCGCAATTGGAATCACACCTGACATTAAAAGAGCGTGCGAAATTATAGCAGAAAATCATACTAGTAAATCAGATATTGGGTTTGCCAAAACGGACGAAGGAGTAGAGCGGTACTTTCTGGGCATTGGAAGTCAAGGATTTGACGCTGAAGTTGCGAGAAGATCAAATGAAAATAAAGAAAAAAATTATAATGCGATTATTCTAAAAACTTTATTCTCGTGGAAAAGTAGAGAGATAAGGGTCACAATGGATAACGATACTTACGAAGGAATGGCAAACTTAGCAGCAGTAGGTAATGGAGGGGCTTATGGGGGCGGAATGTATGTATGTCAAAAAGCAAAAGTTGATGATGGGTTATTTGATATAAGCGTAGTAGATATTGGAAAATTTAAACTTCTTCTTCAATTTAAAAGGATGTATAACGCATCGCTTTTACCCCATCCTAATATTTCTGAATATCAAAGCAAAAAAGTGAGAATTGAAATGAAAAATCCTGAAGATGAGCCTTACAACTGTCAAGTTGACGGCGAGGTTTTAGGACCCCTTCCAGTTACATATGAAAGTATTAAAGACGGCTATGAATTCATTCGTCCCAAAATTGACGAAGTCGCAGAAGCATTTAAAGAGAAGTATGGAAGATACTTCTATATATGTGAACATTAAATAATATTTTTTTTCTTTTGAGAATTAAATACATAAGTATTGATATGCCTGACTGGGACGATATATTCACAAAACGAGGTAAAGTCTTTACAAATCCACATCAAGATATGGAAAGGTTAACCAAAATCTTTAAAGAAAATGGCGTTCAACGAATTTTAGATTTAGGATGTGGAACTGGCCGGCATCTATTGTTTTTCTCAAAGAAAGAGTTTGATGTTTACGGTATCGATAAATCGCAAAAAGGTTTAGACATTGCTAAAAATTGGTTAGACGAAGAAAAATTATCAGCAGAACTAACACATCAGAGAATTGATCAAAGATTTCCTTATGAGAATGATTTTTTTGATGTTGTTATCTCAATTCAAGTAATTCATCATAATTTAATGAAAAAAATACTCTTTTCCGTTAAAGAAATTGAGCGAGTCTTAAAACCAAAAGGATTTATTTTTATCACAGTTCCTTTTCCTCAAGCTTTTAACGTAAAAAACAGTAAGTGGAAATTGAAGAAAGTCGAAAAGAGAACATATATCCCTCAATCAGGTCCAGAGGAGGGGCTTCCTCATCATTTCTTTACAATAGCAGAACTAAAACGTGTTTTTAGCGCTTTTGAATTGTTAGAAATATATATTGACAAAACCAATCATCGCGCAATGTTAGGAAAAAAGAAATAAAATGTAATATTCGTTTAAACTGAATTTTTAGGTTTGATCAACCTTGAACGAACGATTAATAAAACAGATGCTATACCGATGATTGGTAAAAAAATCACAATTAAAATCAATAAATCAGAATCAGGAAGGTTAAAATCGTCGTTCCACGGAAAATTTCCTTGAAATTGGTTGTTAACTTCTAAGTAATTATTACAAATAAATTGCTCTACTGTTTTTCCCGTTACTTCGAGACTATAATTTGAAATATGAGATAAATTATCTTCGGTCGTGTGATGGTAAGGCCAAGCGGGGTTATCCCAAAAGTTAATGATTAAATCTGCTGAGGGAATTCCATAATTTACAAATGGCACGTGGTCATCAGTAATGGAATTGATTATTGGATCAGAAGGAAATTGGTAAGTATATCCTAATTCTCTACCAGTCTCAAATAATTCGTTCAATAACGAGGAGGTTGAGTGTTGTTCGTTAATAAATTTTAAATTTGCTCCTCCAACCATATCTAATAATATCATCGCATCAAAATGCTCTTCAGAAGAGTAATAGAAGTTTTCGATGTCTTGTACAAATTTTGTAGAACCTTCGCACCAGTCCCAACCTAAAATTCCATGGCTATAATCATAACCTTGATCTTCCGCATCAAAAAACAAAAACCAAATTTGAACAGACAGATTTTGTCTTCTGTCACATAAAACTTTAGCAAGTTCTATTAAAACAGCGCTACCACTTGCACCATCGTTGGCTCCTGGAACGGGTGAGTTCTGATTTACGCTATCCTTTGTGGCTCTGGCCCTTGAGTCGTAATGAGCGCTTAAAATCAAAATATGTGTATAGTTTTCGTTCATTTTAAACAACACATTTTGGCAGTCTACCGAGTGAATTGTAAAGTTATGCAGTGTGTAGTTGATCGAAGGATCGATTTCTTGAAATTTTGAGACGAAGTATTTCGCACAATCTTCCCTACCTTGAGTTCCCGGCGTTCTATAATGCGTTGTATTAATATTTAACTGATCTTCTACATATGTATACGCATTATCACCGTTAAAATATAAATCAACATCTAAATTTGTGAATGTTTTACTATTCGATAAGAAAATAATTGAGATAGTAATCGGTATTACCACGATTAGCACAATCGATATAATTAAGATTATTTTGTGAGATTTTTTTATATGGATCCACCGATGATAAGATACATTCAAATGACTTTATATTATTAATAAAAATTAAAAATAAAAAATATATTTATTTAGTTTAGAGTGGTTCAAAACCTAAATCTATTTTTGTTTCGCCTTTTATTTCCGTCTCCAAAAATGTAGATTTTACGGGCATACCTACGCTAATTGTTTCTGGTTTACTTTCATCCACACCTACTAATTGACCACTAACCATTGGTCCTTCGTCGAGCTTAATAACCGAGAAACAATAAGGTTTATTTCTACCATAACCTTTCTCTACAAAAAAAGGAGTACCTACAGTAATGCTTGTAAAGGCAGCAATTTTACCTTTTCCTGACATCTCAACCCATTCCATATTAGTTGAATTACATTTCGTGCATAATCTTCTAACAGGAACATATTGCTCGCCACAATCTTTGCATTTTGAACCCATTAACTTTTTATTACGAATATAATCCAAATAACTTTCTATTGTAAAATCTTTATCTGCTTCTGTCATTTTTCTTTTCACCTCTATTTTTCATAAATATGAACCACGCATGTACCACCAGATCCACCTAAATTATGTGTCATAGCTCTTTCAACATCAAATTTTACTTGTCTGTTTCTCTCAGCAATGCCTCGCATCTGCTTAAAAGTTTCTACAGCATGAGCCGCCCCAGTAGCGCCTACTGGATGCCCTTTTGACTTAAGTCCCCCAGAAGTGTTAATTGGGAGCCTTCCATCTAGTTTAGTTTCTCCATTTTTTATAGCTTCAACAGCTTTACCTTTCTCGTAAAATCCTAAATCCTCCATCGCGAGTATCTCTGCAATCGTGAAACAATCGTGTACCTCACAGATTTGAATATCTTTTGGTTTCAGACCGGACATTTCGTAGGCTTGCCTTGCTGCTTCTCTTGTAGCTATAAAACTCGTTAGACTATCTCTATCATGTAATGATAAGGCAGCACTTCCTTGACCAGTACCAGTTATCCAAATTGGAGTATCAGTAAATTTTTTTGCTACATCGCCAGCCACTAGAAATAGACATGCCGCACCATCTGTAATCAATGAACAATCAAATAATCTTAAAGGAGATGCTATGAATGGGTTCGAAGAACTTTTAAGAAAATCAAATTCATCTTTCCAATCGGGAACATCTCTACCTTGTTCTTTATATCTAACTATTTTACTAGCCATCATTTCTTTTATCGATTGTTGCATTTGAGCAAAGGGGTTCTCCTTCCCATTTTCATGGTTTTTTATTCCAACTCTCATCAAATCTTCCGCCGTAGTCCCATATTTATGGAAATGTGCCGAAGCAATTGCCGCATAAAGCCCTGGAAATGTTGCCCCCGCGGGATATTCGAAAATAGAATCGGAAGCTGTGGCTAAAGTGTCGGTGACTAAAGTTGTTGATACTTCCGTCATACATTCTACCCCGCCTACTGCAATTACATCATGTACGCCTGAAGCAATAGCAATAACCGCTTGTCTTAAGGCAATGCCGCTACTAGCGCACGCACCTTCAAATCTAGGTGCAGGTTTTGGAGTTAGTCCGACCAAATTTGCCATCTGAGGACCTAAATGTCCTTGGTGGTTAAATAAATCTGAGGAATAATTACCGATATAGCACGCGTCAATATCTTTCGGTTCAATACCATTATCTACTGTTTTGACAGCATTTAACCACGCTTCAACCCACATGTCGGGATTTCTTTGAAGTGGGAAATTTCTACCAAATTTACACATCCCAGCACCAACAAGTGCGACTTTCCTTGCTAATTTTCCCATTTTTTAAACCTCTAATTGATTTTTATATTAAATTTTAAATTTTTAAAACTAATAGATTGAATTTTCGACTTATTTTATTTCTTATTCTTTGGTTTTTATCTAAATTCAATAAAATTATTATTGCATATAATTTTTTTTTATATTTTTAGTCAATATTTTTAGCTACCATTTCATTAAATGAGATTATGAATAATTCAAAATTAGAGCCAGTTAAATTTGATGATTATAAGGTAGGTGATTCTGCGAAATTCACAAAAACGATCACTGAAGAAGATGTTATGAAATTTGCAGAAGTTTCTGGTGATTACAACCCTATACACGTGAATCCAGAATATGCAAAGACTCAAATGTTTGGTAAACAAGTCGCTCATGGAGTTATCAGCGTGGGTTTAATTTCAGCATCACTAGGCGTAGAATTATTTGGCCCAGGTATACTTTATGGTGAACAAACCGTTAGATTCATTAATCCCGTATTTTTTGGAGATGTTCTAACCGCTGTAGCAACAGTAAAGGAAAAATTTACCAAAAAAGACGGTAAGTTAAAGTTTATTCGATGTGATACTAAGGTTTATAATCAAAACGACGAAATTGTAACCGATGGTGAAGCTGTCGTTTTACTCTTGAATTAATTATCTTTTTATTATTATTAACTTAAGTGAAACATTTTAATCATCTTGTTTCATCTCTTTTTTTATTTTTTTAATGAATAAACACAAAAGTAAACAAGAACAAATTTAAATATTTGAAGAATATAACTTTATTAATAACTACAGTGGTTAAGAAAAGAGAACATAAAATGGAACATGAAGATAAAAATTATTGTAAAATAAAATGCAACCACTGTGGATATGTTTTTGTACCGCCTTATCAAGATGATTGTACCTGTAGAAATTGTAATCTTTTTTCGATAAAACTTTTTCGTTTTATATATGGGAAGAACAATTTTGTTAATAAAGTAGAATCTAAAGAAGTTAAAAGCATATCGAGTAAAAATATTAAAGGAGCCGAAGAGAAAAAGATTTCAAAGATTGCTAAGAGCCTATATTTTTACGGAATTGTTTCAAAAGAGAGAATTCCTATATTTTATAACGATAAAAAATGGAAGTATTTTTTAGAGTTAACAAATAATTTAGATTATGTTTCTACGAGAACTTTATCTGGAACGCTTGACAAAATGTTGATAATTATAGGAAACGAGGGCGAAGTAGAAGAAAATAAGTTAATCGCTCGTTTTTTTGAGAAAAATGGAGTCATACACATTCTCATAGGAAATTTTTCAGATAAAGACAGCTATTGGATATTTAATCAGGTTTCAATGTTTTTCAACGATATAGTACAAAAGGATAAAATCAATATTAAAAAATTGACGAAAAATGAAAAACGTGAGATTTCATTTAAAATGAATATATTCTTAAATAATATAGAAGAAGCAGTCGATTTAAAAGTTAAATTCGAGAAACCAAATTTTATTTATATAGATAATTGGCTCAGACTGCATTATTTTGGATTATCATCTGAATCGGTTGGTGTTATTTCACTTCTTTTAGATAAAGAGAATATTCTAAAATTTGGAGAGCAAAAACACTTTGAGCCTGATTCTGAAAACGATATTTCTCGATTAGTTAAAAAAATTATTGATTTTGGAGAATCAGTCTTAACTGCAAAAATTGAAGCGATTTTAGTAAGTATTCTTGCAAACATGAAAGGTTATCCAAGATGGATTTCAGTAAAATCAGGTTTCCAAAAATATCGTTTTTTTTCGATTAAAAAACTCGAAAATCAGTTCTATTTATATTGTATTACAGAAGGTAATATAGAAAATCTGGAATCGTTGGAATCATTTCTTTATATGTATTTAAAAGATGGAGTATCGAATAAATTTACCAGTTCACTAAAGATTTTTAATGAAATAAAAAATAAAATTCAAGGCATTATAGAAACTATTCCAGAAAGAAAGTTTTATTAAAACTCATGCTTATATTTTTCTCTATTTCTAAAATTACTAGTTCTTTATTTTATACTCTTGCGCATCCTTTCTTGAAATTTTTCTTATTTAAAAAAGAATTAGAAAAGAATAAAAAGTAGAACTCTCTACTTATTAATATGGCAAATGTAAAATTAAATAATAAAAGCCTATTAGAGAAATTACAAGCAAAAGTCACTCTAAAATTAGGAAAAAAAATCTCTCAACAAGAGATATTAGATAATAGTATTGAATTTGCGTATAACCGACTTGACGAATTCATTTCTGAAAAGATTGATCATCCTCCAATCACTGACGATTTAATTAAGAAGATAAAAGAAAATGCAATTGATGCGCCTTTAATGCATCCGGAAAAATCTGATGACGAATTAATATACGGGTTATGAAAAAAGAATTAAGACATTTATAGGGTAAACAATGACAATCATAATTGATTCAAATTATTTATTTGCTTTAAAATCGAAAAAAGATAGAAATCACAAAAGAGCATTTGAATTATTCAAAGAACTTAAAAAAGATTCTATAAAACCATTAATTACCAATAATTTAGTCGTAAGTGAAATCTTTACTTTAACCAATTCAAGATATAAAGGAAATATTTATTATTTAGATAAATATTATGAATTAATTTGGGGGCAAGAAAATTTTTTCAAGATTATTCAATTAAAATCTGAAGAATTTAAAGATGTTTATAAAATATTAAAAAAATATACAACTCCTAAACGGTTATTAAGTTTTGTGGATGCTTCTTTAATATTTTTATATAAAAAATTCAATGCTAAAGCAATTTTATCCTTTGATAATCATTTCGATGGGATTATTTTACGATTATAGTTTTATATGTTCTTTCATATCTTAAAGATTTTGTAAAGCATTGGTATATCCTTCACTTTTTTTCGCCCAATCTATTAATCTAATACATGGGAATTCTTTACACTCATAACAAAATTCTAATTTCTTTTTAAATACACAACAATCCCGAATCCAACACTCTTTTGTCCAACATTTTGTTAGATCCCCTCTACAAGTGCTACAATGGAAATCTGTGGTTTTTACATCGTCCCACATGCCATCAAATCGTTTAACTAATTTTTTAGCAATTACGGGATTACTTGGAGCAAGATAAATGTCACATTCACCGCAATTCAGACCACATATAGCTATTAGTTTAAAAGTTTTATCAATTTTTTTACTATTCATAGTATTTATCACTTTCTGTGTATTATAAAAGAGAAACATTATGAAAAATTATTTTGATTTATATCCTATACCAATACGATTGAATTCTAATATTATCATTATCAATAATATCTATGTTAGCAGTCCATTTGTAAATTTTTAACCATAATTTTCCTGGAAATGGATGCCATCCTTTAATTGGTTGAATGTTAAGTGAAATTATATCACCTACACGATTTATATAATATTCTCCTGCAAAAATTCCCTTTTTATCATCAATACAACAAGAGAATTTACCTTTAATTTTCATATTACTTTTTAGGGTAATTAAATTAGGAATTGCGGGAGAGAATTCAAAAGAAATCGTATGACCTACTTCATTCTTTCCAGAAATCTTTTCTATCTCGTAAAAACCTTCATTGTTAAAAATTTCATAAGTTAAATTTTCGTTAATTACATTTAAATTAGACGAATTTATAAGCATTGGATTTAAGTTTCCACTAAAAGAATTATTCCAATTTCCAATAATCGGTTCTAAGGAGTAGTGTGCTGAATAAAAATTCATACCGTTCATTCGAACTGGCATTTCAACTGGTTTCCTTAAAAATCCATGAATTTTTATAATAATTTCAGTATCTTTTTTGATTACCATACCAAACTCGTTGAGATATACTATTGGAAAATACTGTGGCTTTTTACTAGCGGTAACGATTGGAGTTAACATCGCAGTTAATTCTCTTCCAGGCGTATTTTCCTTAATTTTTAATTCGATGTCTTTTTCTAACTTGTCTTTCAAAAATAGATAAGCATCTAAACCCATATCATCTGTTTGAAATCTAAAATCGATTACTTCAAGTTGGTTAAACGAAACATTTGTCCCCATGTCCTCGAATAATTTCTTCCTAAACTCGATAATTGCTTCATTTGTATAATAGATGTCCATCAAGTCATCTTTTCTATACATGATTACCATAGGCAATTTTTCACCAGCTATACGAAAAATCTGGAGTTCAATTGCATAGTAAATAGGGTCTTCTTCGAAATTAATTAGCATTAAACGATCTATATGATCAGTAGTTATGTTAAATGGTGAATAAATCATATTTTTAGGCGTAGATTCGTAAATTTTTAGCGAATTATTTTTTTTACCAAGGTATTTGTGGTGATCTATAACGATATCTTTTATCTTCACATTATTCCGCTTTAAAAATGTTGACAATAATCTCTTTATAACGCCCATTATTATTTCTTCTTTTCTTAATATTCAATACCAAGACGAGCTTTAATCCCTTTTGAAGAGTAGTAATGTTTAATCATTCTCATTTCAGTGAGTAAATCTGCACGCTCTTTAATTTTAGGATGCATCTTAGGTCCACCAGTTATAATTAATTCAACTTTTTCAGGTTTATTATCAATCAATTTTAATACTTCGTCAAGTTTTACGATTCCATATTCGACAGCAACACCAATTTCGTCAAGAATAACGACATCGTATTCGTCGCCCATAATCACCTTCTCTGCAAACTTCACGCCTTTTTTTCCTTCTTCAAAGTCAATTTCTCCAGGAGTTGCGATTAAATCTGGCGTTCCAAACTGTTTCAATTCGAAATTTGGAACCCCTTTTACAGCCGTAACTTCCCCATATTGAGGGTATCCTTTCATAAATTGAATCATATATACTTTATATCCATGACCCGTAGCCCGAAAGCCTTGTCCTAAAGCCGCAGTGGTCTTGCCTATAGGCATTACTATTTTTTTATAGCAATTTTACCCCGACCAAAATAAACTTGTACAAGGCCAACATTTAATCTTTTTCTTTCGACCATAATTATCAAGTTCCTTTAATTAATCTATAAAAATAAACTTGCACAAATCCTTAGTTTAATCTTTTTTAAATAATAAACAACCTTTTATTTTTTACATTAGAATATATTTTATACCATTAAGATATTCTTTAACTAGTTGTTTTGATAATTTTCAATATTAAGATTAATGTAAAAAAATTAAGGGAATGATTATGAGTTTAAACAACGAAAACATAGACCTGTATCGAAAATTACAGGAGCATCTTGATAAAATGCCATTAGGCTTTCCTTCAACAAAATCAGGATCTGATATTAAGTTATTAAAACGTCTATTCGCGCCCCAAGAAGCTAAAATTGCTACATTTTTAAAGTTTGGATGGGAGAGAGACCTTGAACCTTTATATACCATTTACGAACGTGCGAAAGAGACTGGAATCTCAAAAGAAGAATTAGAACAAGCTTTAGATAAAATGGTTCAAAAAGGACTTCTTATGTTTAAAAGGAAGGCAGAAGAGAAATATTACGGTAATGCTTTACTCATGATTGGAATGTTTGAGTTCCAAGTAAACAAGCTCACAAAGGAATTTATAGAAGATTTTCACGATTATTTTGGTAAAAAATGGCTTGCGGAAACTATAAAAGTGAAGGGTGCTCAATTACGGGTAATTCCAGTTGAGCAAAGTATAGAATCCGGTCATAATGTTAGTACTTACGATGATGTCATAAAGCTTCTTGATACAACCGATGGACCATACATGGTAACTAATTGTCTTTGCAGGCAAATAAAGGACATCTTAGAACAACCTTGTAAAGCGACTTCTAGGAGAGAATTATGTTTAGCTTTTGGATTTGCAGCAGAACTATATATAGAACAAGGATGGGGGCGTTCTATAAGTAAAGATGAAGTTCTTGAAATTCTACGAAAAAATGAGGAAGAAGGATTAGTGCTTCAACCTGACAACTCACAAAATTTAACAGTTATTTGTAGCTGCTGTAGTTGCTGTTGTGAAGGCTTATCAAAAATTAAATTATTACCAAATCCCGGAGATTTTACAATAACTAACTTTTACGCTGATGTGGAACCTGATCTATGCTCAGGTTGTGGAACTTGCGTTGAGATTTGCCCAATGGAGGCAATAACGCTCATTGATGATATATCCTCGATCGAGCGGAAACGTTGTATAGGATGTGGAAATTGTGTTATTAAATGTCCCTCTGAAGCAATTAAACTCCATAAAAGAAAAAGACAATTTATTCCATATCCGACAATGGATGATTTATTCGATAAAATAATGGAAAGAAAAGTAAAACTTAAAGAAAAAGCTTTAGAAAGATAAGTAATTTTATATAAAATAAAATTTCTATGTTTTCTTAAAAATATTTAAGTTCAATTATTTTTTATTTCTTTTTTAATATTATGTAAAGAGAATCATCATCATGTGTTTCTTTATATGTTTTAATCTCTACTATTTCATAATCATTTTCAACTAAATTTATTAAAGATTCTTTAGAATAATATACAAAAAGCAAATCTCCATATCTCTCCTCTTTATCTCCCCTCCATAATGAATGGAAAAGAATTCCATTTTCATTAAGCAAATCTTTTTGTTTTTTTAACGATGTTTTAAATTCACTTTTAGTAAGATGTTGAAGAACTTTATTGGAATATATACAATCAAAACTTCTATTTGTATCTAATTCTCTAGCATCTAATACAAAAACATCTGCATCTTCATGCTTTTTCTTATATAAATCGACAAAGAGAGATGAAATATCTGTTCCAGTTTCTTTAAAAATTTCGCTTAGAATATCTAAATCTTTTCCCTCTCCCATTCCTAGCTCTAACACTGTTGATCCCGCAGGGAGATGAGTTTTTAAAATTTCAATTAATTCTTTCCCTTCATAACCCTCAGACATCTTGATATATTCCCTTATATTTTTTTCGTCATCCCAATATCCCACAAAAAATCATCCCTTTGAACAAATAATAATCTAATACATATTAAAAATATAATTCTTAAATATGAGAATAAATGTTTAAAAACAGTTAAGTTCAATTATAGTATGTATTTGTATTAAATTTTAATGTGATATTAATATATATTCAAAACCAAAAAAAATAGGTCCAATAGAGATTAAAAATCGATTTGTAAGATCGGCTACATTTGAAGGAATGGCAACTGAAGATGGTTATGTTACTGATCAGCACATCGAACTTTATAAAACTTTAGCTAAAGGAGGAGTAGGTTTAATAATTACGGGTTATGCATATGTTCAAGAGAGTGGTAAAGCATTCGAAAAACAAACTGGAGTTAGTAGAGATGATTATATACCGGGTTTAAGTAGAATTGCTGAAACAGTTCATAAAAATGGAGATAATTGCAAAGTTGCTTTACAAATTGCACATTGTGGACATCAATCTCGTTATCTTGAAAATACAATAGCCCCTTCTGCTCAGGAGGAAAAGTTAACCAGAAAGATACCGCGCGAAATGACTAGAGAAGAAATAAGAGATACTATTGATGCTTTCTCCCAAGCGATCAGAAGAGCAAAAGAAGCTGGTTTCGACGCTGTGCAGTTACATGGAGCTCATGGATATATCATAACTCAATTTCTTTCTCCTTATATAAACAAAAGAACGGATGATTATGGGGGAAGCATAGAGAATAGAACTAGGTTCCTTGAAGAAATTTACAATAAAAGTGTTGAGTTGGTTGGAAAGGAATTTCCAATCTTTATAAAAATGAATGGTGTTGATTTTATAGAGGGAGGAACTACTATAAGTGAATCTACTGAGGTTGCTAAAAGGTTAGAAAATATAGGGTATGCCGCAATTGAAGTCAGTGCAGGAATATGGGAAGTTGCAAAATTAAAAAAGAAAGATCTTGGTTGGAAATCAACATTTTTACCAGAAAGTCGAATCTTTATTGGAACGATGAATGAACCTGCTTATAATCTAGCTTATGCAAAAGAATTCAAGAAAGTTCTTGATATACCCGTTATTCTAATTGGAGGTATTAACTCCCTCGATCTAGTAGAACAAATATTATCTAATGAAAGTGCTGACTTCGTGTCATTTTCTAGACCCTTAATCCGAGAACCAGATCTTCCTAATAGATGGATGAAAGGTATTGGAAACCAAAAAGTAGATTGTATATTCTGCAATGGTTGTTTAGCTACGACAGTTACTCCAGGCTTACGATGTGCTAAATTACATGAGTCTAGTGCAGGTAATTAATTAAAATCCGTAAAAATGGTAGAAGAAATATGAGTAAATACGAAAAAACAGATGAGAAACTAAACAAATATCTTCGGTTAGCTACTTTCCCCGTTGCCGTAAAATTACTACAGAATCCCGAAGAATTAAATGGTATTAAATTTTTAAAAAAAACCGAAAAAAAAATTGCGCTTTGTCAAATATTCAGTTATGCGAGGTATTACGGATGGACAATGGGGTGTGTAAAGGAGGATAATTTATGTCCACTAGCCGAAATAAGTCTCGGATTTGAAAAATCAAATAAACTTTTCGAAGAGGGTGCTTTTTTTGTAGGAAGATACAATGAGACAAAAGAAGCGGCTAAGAAAACCACTGCTACAATGCCTAAATTACCATTTGGCCAATATTCTGCGGTTGTTTCTGGCGCTTTAAGTCGCGTTGATTTTGATCCCGATTTGATTCTAATTTGGGGGAATTCTGCCCAGATTATGAGAATAATCCAGGGATCTTTGTGGAAAAAAGGAGGGAGGGTTTCAATGTCAACTTTTTGTGATGGAGTTTGTGCAGATACTATTTCAAATGCCATTCTTACGGGTGAACTACAAGTTGCATTTCCATGTCTTGGCGATCGCCGTTTTGGTATGGCAACTGATACGGATTTAATTGCCTCAATACCTATGGGAATTGTTGAAGAAATAATAGAAGGTATGGAAAAAACCCACAGAGCCGGAACTAGATACCCTGTACCTTTTCAATTATCTACTCCTGAATTTTTTGTAAAACTAAAAAAACAATTAGATAAAGCTAAGAAAAACTAAAAAAGAAATCAATTTTGCAAAAATCAGATATAAATTATAAGATTTTTAACTGAACATTTATTTATCCTAAATATTATATAAAATTCTTATAAAAATTAGATTATTATGACAATTCAAGCCCTTGATATTACTAATGGTATTGTTCTCATAATTTTTTGCGCTCTTAATATTTATGTAGGTACTAGAATATCTTTGAAATATTTTAAATATAAACAGAGAGAATTATTATTGGTTGGCTTAGTATGGATATTTTTGACTTGTCCATGGTATCCTGCGTCTATCTCATTTATATTATACCTTTTAACTGGAAATTCTTTAACGAATATTCCTTATTTTATAATCGGAAATATTTTTATACCGATAGCGGTCATTTTTTGGATGATTACCTTAAAATATTTTATATTTAAAGAGAGAAAGAAGTTAATAATGATATTGTCAGGTGTTTATGGATTAATTTTTTATATAATATTTTTTCTTCTATTAGGTATTAATCCTAATCTGATAGGTCAATTGAAAGGATTAACTGATGTTCAATATGGCATGTTTATTGTGGTTTATGTTCTTTCAATCTTAATAATATTAATGGGGACTGGATTTTTATTTACTCGAGAATCATTAAAGTCAGAAGATCTCGAAATTCGATTAAAAGGTAAACTAATATTTATTGCTTTTATCCTATTTACTATAGGTAGTGGTTTAGATACTTCAATTCCGTTAAATTTTGTGACTCTTCCGATAATTCGAGGGTTTGAGATAGCAAGTGCTATAGTATTTTACTTTGGCTTTTTTTTACCGAAATGGTTTAAGAATTTTATAAAAAAAGAAGGATCTCTAAAAGAAGATTAATTATTTAACTATCTATTTTTAATATGATTCGGGGTATTTTTTTTTACATTTATTATTAAAATAGATTTTTATTAGGAGTATTTTTAATTTAAGAAAAATTGTTCCTAAATATTGTATTAATCTCTAAAATTCAATATTCTATGAAGTGAGGAGATCAAAAATTCGAAAAAGTAAATTAATAACCTTAGATGATGCAATTTCTACTTACGTTCAAGATGGTGATCTAGTTGGTTTTGGGGGACTTTCGTTTTGGAGAAAACCGATAGAAGCATGTAGAGAGATAATTAGACAAGACAAAAAGGACTTATCTCTTTGCACTTTTGTTGGAGGGATCGAAATTGATATGCTTGTAGCTGCAGGTTGTGCGTCTCAAGTGAGAGCCTGTTTCGTAGGAATGGAAATTTTTGGTATGGCTCCAAATTATAGGAAAGCTGTTGAGTCCGGATCAATAAAGATTTCTGAAGAAAGCGAAGCTTCTATTGCTTTAGGATTAAGAGCATCCTATTTGAAAGTGCCTTTCATGCCTTTAAAAGGTATTATAGGAACTGATATGCCAAAAGTAAGGAATGATATTAAACAATTTAAAGATCCCTTGGGCTCAGATACAGAGTTAATGGCATTGCCCAAAATAGATTTGGATGTGGCTATCTTACACGTTCCTTATGCAGATGAATATGGAAATGGAAATATTGCTGGAGCTGTTTGGATGGATGACGATATGGCAAAAACCGCTAAAAAAACGATTATAATAACGGAAAAATTAGTCGAAACAGAGGATATTAGGTATTTACCAGGGAAAGCGCAATTACCAATGCAAACAACAACCGCGGTAGTTAAGATCCCTTACGGGGCACACCCTACAAGTTGTTATCCCTTCTATACATTCGATCCTCTTCACATTCAAGCATATTTAAAAGCAGATTTTAAAAATTATAAAGAGAAATTTATTTCTGGAAAAAATTCCGTTCAGTATTTAGAGGAAGCTGGAGGAGTTCAAACTATTTTAAATATATTATTATAGGAGGTAAAAGTATGACTGAATTTTCAAAAGAGTATACTATAGATGAATTAATGACAGTTTTAATGGCGAGAGAAGTCAGAAATGATGATGTTATGATCGTAGGGGTGGCAACACCCATGGTCTGGGCAGCTTTTACTCTAGCAAAATTAACACATGCCCCTGATGCAATTTATCATTATATTATGGGAAATACTTTTGTTATAGAACCACGACAGGTTTCTCTTCTTTATTTAGAAATGAATACAGCACGAGCGTATAGATTCCAAAATTCTGTTGAATGTACCTTGGAGTCACTTCCTTCCGAAAAATTGACGACCATAGAATTTTTTCGACCCGCTCAAATAGACCAATTTGGAAATTCTAATAATGTATGTATAGGAGATTGGAAAAGTCCGAAAATAAGGCTACCTGGGGCCGCAGGAATTTTAGATTTTAGTATGTTCTACAAAAGAGGATCTTTTTTATATACACCCCGACACGATTCAAGAACTTTTGTTTCAACAGAAAGGCTCTTCTTCATCTCCGGAGTAGGATTCCCTGAAGGAAAACCATCGATATGTGGAGGATCTGGTCCTCAATGCGTCATAACTAATCTAGCATATTTAGATTTTGATGGAAAAAGCAAAAGAATGAGGTTGGCATCAATTCATCCAGGTGTCGTTATAGATACCGTTAAAGACTCAACAGGATTTGATTTGATTATTCCGAATGATTTAAAAGAAACAAAACCTCCTACCGTTAAAGAAATAGACCTATTAAGAGAGAATGTTGATCCTTTAAAGATAAGAAAATTAGAAGTTCTTTCAGGCAATGAACGAGAAGAGCTATTAGATGAAATAATTCAAAAAGAATTAGCAAAGGAAAATAAGTTTCCAAAACTGTTAAAATGTAATTAATAAGTATTAATGTGAATTTCTTATGGATGAAAAAAATCAAAAAAATCAAACTATAGAGCTAATTAAGAATAGAAGAACGATTCGCACATATGATCCAAAACCACTAACTCAAGATGAGATTGATGCAATCGTTCAAGGCGCAATGAGGGCTCCTACAGCCGGAAATCTGATGATGTATTCGATTATTCAAGTAAGTGATCAAAAATTAAAAGATAAATTAGTAAAAACTTGCGATAATCAACCCCTTATAGCTAAAGCGCCGTTGGTCCTATTGTTTTTAGCGGACATGCAAAGATGGTGGGATTTCTTTAGAGTTAGCAATGTCAAGGAAAAATGCAATGAAATAGGTAGGGAGTTCCAAACGCCTCAAGAGTCTGATTTACTTCTCGCTTGTTGCGATGCATTAATTGCTGCCCAAAATTCTGTAATTACCGCTGAAGCTTTAGATATTGGTTCGTGCTATATTGGAGATATAATGGAGAACTATGAAATTCACCGTGAGATGTTTAACCTTCCCAAATGGGTGTTTCCTATAACTTTGTTATGTTATGGACGCCCCAAAGGAGATAAAAACAAAATTCCTCTTTTAACACGCTTTCCTAAAAAATATATCCAGTTTACAAACCAGTATTCAAGGTTATCTATGAATGATTTCAACAATATGCTTGAAAATGACCCGAGAAAAATAGTAGTTAAAGAAGCAGAAAATATGGGACAACAGCTATATCTTGGTAAACTAGGAGCAGAATTTACGGTGGAAATGCGTCGTTCTGTTAAGGTTGCACTCAAAGAATGGCTTAGAAAAGACTAGGAATTAATAATTAATGAAAAAAAAATTATGAGACTAAACTAAATAATATCATCCCAAGCAGCTCGTTCTTTATCGAGAAATTTTTCAGCTACTTTAAATTCCTTACCTATTAGCATTGTCGATCTTTTCTCAATATCGTAAGCGGGCCATTTAGGAATGCCATCGTGGTTAGGATTTCCAGTACGAGCAAATGCAATCCAAGCATCCATTATTTTGTTGCTAATGGCTTCAGTTTCAGGATTATTACCGGCAAAATCCGCCATACCAGGAACATCAAGCGAATTAAAAACGAATGGTATTTCGAGAGCGTGACAAGCTCCTAATTTTCCATCGAATACGGGGGATGACCAAGTAAACAAGTAATTGTATGTATTAACCTGATGCGTACTCTGCGCTTCAAGCAATTTAATCGTTGAAATGCGAAAAATATAATCGGTCATAAGAGCGTTCATTATCTCTTTAGGTTCTGTGGAAAATTCACTTTCCCTCGCTTTTCTGTAAGTATCGATCATTACTTTGCTCTTATTCATATCAATGCCTAATCTGCTTAAAAATCCGACTAGGAGTTTTTCCCCCCCAGCATCACTCATTTTGCTTATTTCCGGACTAAGAGCTGTAAACAACTTAGCCTCATCCAAATTAGTGCCTATCATAAATTCAATATTCCCAAAATTACCGTTTTGAAATGCTTTTAACGGATGTATGGGTAGTGTATCACCATCAATTAAAGGTCGAAAAGCAAGGAGATTGGTAGGGTCTTCTGCAAGAAGCTTGTTTTGTGCTTCAATAATTTTTTCGGGAGATATTTCACGCAAAGCATTAAGATCTCCTTTTTGAATTCCTAACATACGCATTAATCGTTTTGTAGGTTTCTTGGTTACCTTTGGATCAATAGCAGGGGCACTTTGAGCAATAACACGGCGAAAAAGTCCTTTAGTAGCTGGCATTGCGGGTAACGTAACAACTGCATAACCTCCAGCAGATTCACCAAAAATCGTAACATTAGAGGGATCACCACCAAATAATTCGATATTCTCCTGGACCCATTCTAGAGCTAAAATTTGATCAAGTTGTCCTACATTGGCAGTAACATCAGGAAGATATAGATAACCTAAAGCGCCTAACCGATAATTAATAGTAACCACTACAATATCCCCACGCTGTGCTAAGGTTGAACCATTATACATAGGGTCGATCCCGCCTCCCATAATAAAAGCACCACCATGTATCCAGAACATTACTGGGCGTTTGTTATTATCTGCGGCGGGCGTCCAAATATTAAGAGTTAAACAATCCTCACTTTCGGGTTTAAGTTTGCCAGTAAGTTCTTCGAGCTGAGTATATCCTTGAAAAGCACAATGTCCATATTTGGTAGTATCAAGCACATCATCCCAATTTCTTTTTGCAATGGGAGGAGTGAATCGTAGATCGCCTATAGGAGGCTCTCCATAAGGAATTCCTTTAAATATATCTAATCCTTTTTCCTTATAACCTTGGATTTTACCAGATTTAGTTTTAATAACAACCATTTTATTCATAATCTTTCATTATTTTTATTATAATTATTTTATATTAGTTGAAAAATAATAAAAATATGTTTTTTATGAAGTATCTTTTCTTAGAAGAAAAAAAAATCTTGAATTAACTAAGACTATTTTTAGCTAAAATTTCTGTTAGGAAATAATTCGATTTTACGTCCTTTATGTTTAAATAAAATCAAATCTTTTTTTTTTAATTTATCAATGTGATACTTCACTGTACTTCGATTTAAATGTAGTTGAAGAGCAATTGCACTGGAATTAATTCCAGGGTTCTTTTCAATTAAATCCAATACTTTTAAGGAAGTTTTAGATTTTCCAATAAGTAATCGGGAATATTGATTTTGATCTTTGGTCATCTTTATAGGAAAAAAAACGCTAAACTGTCCTACTTTTTCCTTTTTTATAATTCCATATTGCATTAACACATATAGATGCCATTGTAATTGTCCTTTTTGCAAATTACATTGGCGAAGGAGCTCATTATTATGAATCCCTGGTTCTTGAAGAATACTGGTGATTATTTTTTTGCGATTTTCATTTTCAAAGATATCGTTGTAAGATAAGATGTGGTGTCCTTTAGTTGAAAAATCTTTTCCTTTGAAATACATCTTATATTCTTTAACTGTTAACGAAAGAAAAACCGATATTAAACCTAAAATCAGAACAGAAATAAATGCTATAAATGCCCATTTGATGGTATTATCTTCTGAGAAGAAATTTTCTTCAATTATTGATATATATATCTGATAATCAACGAACGATAGAAGAATAATGAGTAATAGTACAAATCCTAATTTAAAATAAAAAGATATTTTGGTATGTTTAAATTTTTTATCAAAATTACTCATAGTTTTCAAATTTTCCCTTGATTACATATATGTAAAATTTACCGCTAGTTTTATGAACTTATCCTTTTTAGTTTATCTTTTTTTTTAAGTTTCAAAAAAGGAATCATAAAAGCCACCGTATTTTTGTATTCTAAATAATCTCCTTTATATTTCGATTTTAAGTATAAATCTTCAATTCCAGCTAACAGAAGATAAGTTAACGCTTCAATAATCCAAATAGATACAACCCACGTTAACTCGTTACTTAATTCATGTATAAATGGAAAGACTGGACTTGTATTTAAGCATATCATAGTAAGTCCAAAAGTCATAATAATTATTCCAAGATATTGTGGATGCCTTACATACTTATATGGTCCCTTTTGAATTAATCCCTTCCAATGAGTTAATTGATAAACTAAAGAAATTAAAAAGATCACCCCGCCTAACAAAGCTACATAAGTCCCAGGGTATCCAAAAAAGAATTTAAAATCAAATAAAAGAATATCAGGATAGCTCAAAAAATTAATGAAATAAGAGATCAAAGGCAAACTCATTATTCCGAACCATATAGATGCACACGGGACAAACTGGAAAAATGGGATCATCACAGCTGAAGAGTTTAATGCAATAGCTTTTATTTTATCAAAATACCGATTTAAATTCATTTTATTTCTTCTTTTTTTATTATGTTTTTTTATAATTCTATAACTAAAAAATTAGAAGAAATTTAGTTAAAAAAGGTTTGAGGTGCACTTTTTAAACATTTCTATAAATAAAAAAGATTTAACTATTTTTTTTTATTTCTAAGGTTATTTTATCAAAAATTTTATGAATAGAGCTATAAATATTGAATTTACCGTCTTCCAAAGCGTTTTTTACAATATTAGTTACTTCGTTTTCGTCTACAAAATTTTCCATGATAAGCTTTTCAACTTTAGAAAAAAGAAGTTCCTTAATTTTGTAAGAAAATCGATTTTTTTTCTTTTCGTTGATATTTCCTGAAAGTTCAACATGTTCTTTATGATCCCAAATACTTTGGAGAAGTTCGTCGATACCCTCGCCACTGATTGCATCAGTCAATACAACTGGGGGCCGATACCCGCTCTGAAATATCGTATCGTCAAGCATCATTTCAATTTGTACGGCTATGTCTTCTCCTCCTAAATCTTTTTTGTTAACATCGTAAATATCTCCTATTTCAATAATCCCTGCTTTTTGCATTTGAATAACGTCTCCATAACCAGGAACTAAAATTACAACAACAGTATATACTAAATTGTACACATCGAATTCAGCTTGTCCGACGCCAACAGTTTCAATAATGATTATATCCATGCCAAAAGCTTCGTATAGCATGCTAATATCAAAAACTGCTCTTGAAATTCCTCCTTGATACCCTCTCGATGCAAGACTACGCATGAAAACGTTAGGGTGTAAGCAGATATTAGTCATTCTAACCCTATCCCCTAAAAAAGCACCTCCACTAAAAGGAGACGTTGGATCTACAGAAATAATACCTACAGTTTTTCCTTCGTCTAACATTTTTTGAGCTATTGCCCCGGTTAAAGTGCTCTTTCCAACGCCAGGAGAACCTGTAAGTCCAATAATATAAGAGTCGTGATTTATATTTTCAAAATGCTTGAAAATCTTAGAAGCCTTCTCAGGTTCGTTTTCAACAATTGTTATTAATCTAGCTAAAGCAATTTTATCTTTCTTTTTAACTCTGTTAACTAAAGATTCTATAATGTCGTCATTCGTCAATAAAATACATCCTCAGATAAATTTTTGATATGAAATATTAATTAGATAAAAAAATTAAACATGTTTATTTTATTTTTTGAGATGAGTTCTAATAAACTCAACAATGTCAGAAGTCATGCTTCCTGGGCCATAAATGTTAGCTACACCCATCTCTTTTAATTTTGTAAAATCTTGAGCGGGAATAACTCCTCCTACTAAGACGAGAATGTCGTTGAGCACTCCTTTTTCCTTTAAAAGATCAATTACTTGTTTTGTATATGCGAAATGAGCCCCACTGTGTATGGATAAACCAAGAACATCGACATCCTCTTGAATTGCTGCTTCTACGATCTGTTTTGCATTCTGAAAACCTCCAAAAATGAGTTCCATGCCAGCATCTCTTAAGGCTCTTGATACTACGATCCCGCCCCTCCAATGACCATCAATTCCTGGTTTAGACATTAATACTCTAATCTTTTTCTCACTCATATTTAACACCTTAATTAAATTGCTAACGGAGGTTCCCAAATACCCCATATTTCTCTGTAAATATCACATATTTCACCTATTGTTGCCCCTTCTTTTGTAGCTTCCATTATTATAGGCATCACATTTTCTTCTTTTTCGCAGACACTTCTTAGTTTGTCTAAAATCCTCTCTAACTTGGCGTTGTCTCTCCGTGCTTTTAACTTGTTAATCCGAGCAACTTCAATATCTATGGCTTTTTGCGATGTTCTAAAGACATCTGTGACTGTGTCGTATGGAACTTGATATTTATTGATACCTAACATGATTTCTTCCCCTTTTTCAATGCGTACCCTTCTCTTATGGAACGCGTCTCTCATTTCTTTGTAGAGCCAACCCGTAGATAAAGCTTTATCTATGGAACCAACCTTTTGAATTTTGTCCATATATTTCCATACTCTTTCTTCAACCTCATCAGTTAACCACTCCACATAATAACTCCCTGCTAATGGATCTATTGTGTTAGTTATTCTAGTTTCATCTGCGATTACTTGTTGAGTTCTTAACGCAACTAATGCCGCTTCTTCTGAAGGCAGGCATATAGCTTCGTCGTAGGAATTTGTATGGAGCGATTGACAGCCACCTATGTTAGCTTCTAAGCCTTGAATTGCTGTACGAACGATATTAATCAGAGGTAATTGCGCCGTTAAAGAGCTTCCAGCGGTCTGGACATGAAAGCGGAAGCCAAAATTCTTTGGGTCTTTTGCTTCATATTTATCTTTCATCAATTTATACCATATTCTTCTCGCTGCTCGATATTTAGCTATCTCTTCAAAAAAATCCTTGTGTGCAGCTAAATGAAAGGCTAATCTACCCACAAAATCATCAATCTTCCATCCCCGCTCAATTAAATTATCAATATGGGAACAAGCACTTGCAAATACGAACCCAAGCTCCTGAACGGCATCTATGCCCCCTTCGCGGTAATTATAACCCGTGAAATTAATTGGATGCCATTTAGGAACATTCTTTTGAGCTACTGTCCATTCAATAAAATCACATGCTATTCGTAATAAGTGGTTTGGTGGAGAGTTTTTATAAGGGATATAGCCAACTGTCATCGTTAGAATATCATTTTGTGTCGTACCCATTAAATCTTTTATGTCATATCCGCGCATTTTTGCCATGTTAAAATACATTGCACACACAGGAGCACAAGTAAAGGGTTCAACAACTAAAGCTACGCTAATTTTATCTATGGGTATGTCTTCTGTAAGCGCAAAAAGGCTGTCAATGCAGTAAAGCGGAACACCAGATGTACCAACCTCTGGTGCAGCATCGGAGTTTGTAGGGTCAATTCCGTTAAAAGTAAGCGCATCAACGGCAGCACTGAACCCTGTTTCACCATTCTCGTACAAATATTTCCATCGTAGATTAGTCTCTTCTGGAGTTCCATGGCCTGAGAATAACCTCATAGTCCATAATTTTCCGCGATACATGGTAGGATAAACTCCTCTTGTATAAGGTTCTTGTCCAGGAAAGTTAATTTTATCTAAATAATCTCCTTTTACATCTAATGGAGTGTACAGCTTTTTTATTGGAATCTCAGAGTCGGTTACGAATTTGACATCGCGTTCTTTTGACTCTTTTATTTTTTCTTCCCATTTTTCTTTTTCTAATCTAATTTTTTCTAAATAATCTTTATCAAACATATTTAAAATCACGTTTTATTTAGCTATGTAATGTTAAACTTTCATTCAATTTAAAATTTGAAAAAAATCAGTAGAAGAAGCAATTTTTAAACAGTGTTTTAATTTAACATCTTTAATAATGATTCCACTAGAGATTGAAACTGCAAACGCATCCATTGCCAGAGCAATTGCGATTAAAACTAATAAAATAAAATCCATAATTTAATTTAGGCTAGAAATTTTTTTTAATCTACTTTATGTGTAAAGTATTAAATTAAATTCTTTTAATAAATTCTATCTAATCAGAATAGAACAAGTATTTTGTGAGAAATAAATGACTTTTCAAAATAATGATACGAATAAAATTAGACAAGAACTAGAATTGGGGAAGATACCTATTGCAATTAAAGTTTCTAATCTTGTTAAAAGATTTGAGGATCTTATCGCTGTAAATGATGTTTCTTTCGAGATTTTTGAAGGAGAAATCGTAGGGATTCTTGGTCCTAATGGTGCTGGTAAAACTACCACTATTCGATTATTAACGGGTATTTTTAAATTAGAAGACAAGGCAAGCATTGAAATTTTTAACGAAGATATAACGAAAAATCTAAATAAATACAAAATAAATTTTGGAATTGTGCCAGAAGTTAGTAATGCTTTTTCTGATTTTACTGTATTGCAAAATCTTAAGTTTGCAGGTGGTATATATGGTTTTCCGAAGAAAAAGATTGAAAAGCGCTCAAAAGAACTGCTAGAACAATTTGACTTGATCGATAAAATGCATTCCAAAACAAAAACGCTATCAAAAGGGCTTAAGCAGCGTCTTAATTTTTGTTTAGCGTTATTTCATAAACCACCTATCCTAATTCTAGACGAACCTACAAGTGGATTAGATCCAATCTCCGTAAAAATAATGAGAAACCGAATTCTTCAATTGAAAAAGGATGGTAAAACGATTTTAATAACTACTCACAACATGGAAGAAGCACAAACCATTTGCGATAGAATTTTAATTATGAATAGAGGAAAGATTATTGCTGATGAAAGTCCTGATAATATTCGTGAACGATTTAGATCTACATCTACGATCCTATTTAAAATTGATGGAGTTTTATCTAACGATCAAAAAACTTCCTTGATGGATACCTTTGATAGTATTAAGGAAATAAATGAATATTACTCCATATCTAGCTACGCCGTTTTAAAAGATATATCTAAGTTATATAATTATTCAAAAGAAAATAATTTAGAGATTTCTGATTTTAAAGTGAAAGAAACATCGTTAGAAGAAGTGTTTATCCATCTAATAAAAGAAGATTCAATTTCTATGGGAGGATTAGAAAAATGATAAACGATAGTTTAAATAGAATTTGGATACTAAGTAAGAAAAACATCTCGCTCTACATAAAAAGAGGTCCCGTTTTAATTTTTGGCTTGTTATTTCCTTTCTTTATGACGCTTTCTTGGGCTATTGGTAGAGCCATCCCTATCAACCATGTATTTATTGGAATTGTATCTATGACTTCTTTCTTCACCGCAACAGCAATCAGTCCTGTTGTATTACCAATTGAAACTCGTGAAAAATCGTTAGAAAGAATTTTAGTCTCTCCGATTTCATTAAACGAAATTTTATTAGGGATTGTCATCGCTTCGACTCTATACACATTAATAATTACATCGATAATAACCATTATCTTTATCCTATTGTTTTCAATTGTGTTTGATTCAATTGCAACGATCCTTTTAATGTTTTTAGGGATTTGTTTAATGTCAATCTTAGGATCTCTATTGGGGGTATTAGTTGCAGCATATCCAACAGATATGACTTCTAACGTGATGATTATTATGAATCTTATTAAGTTCCCTTTACTATTTATGAGCGGCATATTTATTCCTCTTCATGGTTTGCCCCCTCTTTTATTATTTTTATCCTTTATTTCACCAATAACCTTTCTAACGGACTTATTAAGATTTTGCGTAGATGGAAGCAATTTCTTTGCGTATCAATTTGATATCGTCTTGTTAACCTTGTGGGTTGTTGTATTATTTATTTTAGGTTATTTTCTACATAAAAAAACAATGCCAAAAAGGTTAGCAGAAACAAAAAAAATAAAAATCAAAAAAAAATGAACACATAAAATGAAAGTGTTGTCTAAAAAATGAAAGATTTTCTGTCAGATTTAGAATTTTTGTCAGGTGAACCTCTGTTAAAGACGATTATTAAATCAAAAATGTTTAATATTAATCGCGTCTGCTTAGAAACAGGATTGGAAATAGAACCACACCCAGAACCTTACGCTGTATTTTTTTTATGTTAGAAGGCTCTGGAATATTTACAAGTGAAGCTGGAGAGGTCCCCCTTAAAAAAAATGGCTTTGTATTTATTAAAGCAGACGAAATAAGAGGGATCAAAACTCTTGAAAACTTGGTGTTTTTAGCTGTGCAGGATGGGCACTGAAACACCTTTTTTTTATTTATTAAATTTCCAAGTAATTTTGTTCATAGTAATTTTAGAGCATATTTTAATCAGATTAGATCTTAAAATCATTGAAATTAGTAATAATAAACCTCAATATGAAGTAAACATATATAGTTAAAAAAACAAAGTTATTATATATGCATAAGGAAGAAATTGAGCTTTTTCTAAAACGAGCTAGAAATTTTTTGGATGGAGCTAAAGAGAGATTTCAGAAAGAAGATTGGGATTTAACTTGTTTCATGGCAGAGCAATCTGTTCAACTTTTTATAAAAGCTATAATTCTAGAAAAAAGTGGTGAAGTTCCCAAAACACATTCAATCAGGAAGTTATTTGGATTATTGTATCAATTGACTAAAGATAAGGTATTCAAATACGATAGAAAAACCTTAATATTTCTCGAAAGTGCATATTTAAACTCTAGATATTTTAGCTTTGTTTATGAGAAAGAAGATGCTAAAGAAGCCTTAAAAATTGCAGTAGAGGTAAAAGATCTTGTCGAAAATGTTAGAGATGATGATAGAGACGAATGATATGATTAAAAATAACAAAAAATATTTAAAAAAAATTGAAAGCAGTATAAAGACTATCTTAAATGATACTCAAATTTATTTATTTGGGAGTATACTTAGAGGTGATCTAGTTGCGGGGAGTGATATAGATATATTGATAATTGCAGATGTCCCTAAAAAGCACTTGAAACGAGCAGAAATAATCGCAGAGATTGAAGAAAATGCCGGATTACCGCTTAGTCACCCGTTTGAATTCCATTTATTAACTCAAGAAGAACTAAATACATGGATTAGAATTTATAAGTTTAAGTTTGAGAAAATATCATCATATCTATAAAATTAGAAAATAATCCATAGAAAATGTTAAGCTCTACTAAAGGAAAAAGGCTAAAAACACTTTTTTAGCTGTGCAAGACGGACACTAAAACACTTTTTCATTTATTAAATTTCCAAGTATTTAAAATATGTTTTTAAAAATTAAATTTCATCTCAAATTTAGATTAAAATAGTTGTAGAAGTAACCTCGCATTAATATTTGATAATTTTGTTTATAATTTATTGATAAATCGCCCAAAAACCCAAATTTTTATCATATGATTTAAATTATAATAATCAAATCATGGCAGACTATAAATTCTGGTTGACTAAAATCGAAGATGGAATCTTTTGGCTCTATCTTAATAACCCAGACAAAAAAAACGCATTTGATCTTAAGGTCGCTAGTGAATTGGACCAAATATTAGAAGAAGAGATAAAGCAAAATTTAAGCGTAATTCGCGTATTAGTATGCACTACTTCTATGGACGATATTTTTACCGTAGGGCTTGATATTAAATGGCTCGTAACTCTGGACGAATCTAAAGCAAAAGATATGACAAGGAAGTTACAGAAAATTTTTAGTAAGTTTGAAAGCATTTCAATCCCCGTTATAATGGCTATAAAGGGTTTGAACCTTACGGCGGGATTTGAACTTATGTTGTGCGCAGACATTATCATTGCTGCCGATAACGCAAGATTTGGGCAAGTTGAGACAAAATGGGGTATGACACCTGCTGCTGGAGCAACTCAAAGATTAATTCGATTAGTAGGACCTCTAAAAGCAAGAGAGATTATATACACTTCGAGGATCTTCGACGCTCAAGAAGCTTTGAAAATGGGTTTAGTAAATGAAGTTGTCCCGTTGATGGAGCTTGAGAATCGAGTTAAAGAAATGGCAGGATTGATGATTAAAAATTCAAGTAGAGCAATTGCTTTATGCAAGCGATTGATTCAAGATGGGATATATAACAACGAACATGGGTTTCAAATGGAAGGAGAAGCTTTTCACGAGCTTTTTGCTTCTGGAGAACCTAAAAAAAAATTAAAGTTATTCTTAGAAAAAAAATAAGACTATTATATCATTTGATCTACTAAATTTAATTAGGATTATTTACTAAAATATATAATCGATTAAGAGAGTATAAGTTAAAGTAATAAAATACGAAATAAATAAATTGTAGAGGATTTATATGGATTTTTCATTAACTGAAAAGCAAAAAATGATCAAAAAAATAACTCGTGAATTTGCGGAAGAATATATTGCTCCAGTGGCACAAGAGAGCGATCAAAAAGCTGAATTGGACAAAAATGTTCTTAAAAAGATGAGTGAATTGAAATATTTTGGTACATGTATTCCAGAAGAGTATGGGGGTGCTGGATTGCATAACGATACTATAAGTTTTGCGATTATAACTGAAGAGATAGGACGAGTTGATGCGTCTTGGGCCATAACTACGGGCGTTCACGCGAGTGTGTGTGCTTATCCTATTTATAGGTTTGGAACTGAAGAACAAAAGCAAAAATTTCTAATTGACCTTGCGAAAGGTAATAAGATCGGTGCTTTTGCTTTAACCGAAGCGAATGCAGGTTCTGATGCTGGAGGTGTTCAGCTAACTGCAGAGAAAGATGGAAATGAATATATACTAAACGGTAGTAAAATTTTTCAGACGAATGGCGGTATTGCAAAAACATTACTAGTTGTTGCAAGGACAGGTGGAAAAGATACCAGAAAACAATTAACTGTCTTTATAGTAGATGCCGATACACCAGGGTATTCAGTGGGTGTGAGAGAAGATAAATTAGGAGTTAGAGCATCTAACACTTCAGAGTTAGTGTTTCAAGACGTTAGAGTTCCCGAAGAAAATATATTAGGCGGACTTGGGAATGGATTTAGGATTGGCCTTCAAATCTTAGATTACGGTAGAATTAGCATAGCTTCTCAATGCGTAGGGCTAGGTCAAGCGTGTTTAGAAGCAGCCATTAAATACGCCAACGAGCGGGAACAATTTGGACAAAAAATATCTCGTTTCCAAGGAATTCAGTGGAAAATTGCTGATATGACAACTGCTATAGAATCAGCCCGGTTATTGACTTATAGAGCTGCGTGGATGTGCGATCAAGGAATGGATTATGGTTTGTCTGGATCTATGGCTAAGCTTGTAGCTTCTGAAGCTGCGATGATGGCAGCTCACCAGGCTGTTCAAATCCACGGCGGTTATGGTTTAATGAAAGCTTATGCTGTTGAAAGATATTTTCGGGACGCAAAGATGGGAGAAATCTATGAGGGTACATCAGAGATACAAAGATTGGTTATCGCTAATCATATGTTAAGAAAAAAATAATTAATTTTTTCAATTTTCTAATTTTTTGATATTATATAGAGATTCTATTTTTAATTATTTTAGGTTTATTTCAAATAAGCTTAAAATAATCTATAACTATGATAAATTTAATAAGATTTTATAATGGCTTTTAATAATTTGATATAACATAATGACGATTTAATTCTATCTTTCTACATTAAAAAATGGATATTTGAAACCATGAAAATATTTGTTTGTATTAAGCAAGTACCGGGTATTTCTGAGGTCAAAATAGACCCAAAAACCAATACATTAGTAAGAGAAGGAATACCTTCAATTATTAATCCACACGATAAGCATGCGATCGAATTAGGGCTTTCAATTAAGGAAGGGTACGGTGGTGAAGTGATCGCAATAAGCATGGGACCTCCCCAGACAGAGCAAGCTTTACGAGAGGTTTTATCAATGGGCGTAGATAAAGCGTACCTTTTAACTGATAGAGCTTTTGCTGGGGCAGATACGTTAGCTACATCGCACACGCTAGCCTTAGCGATTAAAAAAATATTGAGAGAAGTAGATAAAGGCGAAAAATACATTGTGATCTGTGGAACTCAAGCAATTGATGGAGACACTGCTCAAGTAGGACCAGAATTAGCAGAAGAGTTAGGAATCCCTCAAATAACATATGTATTGAAGTTTCAATTAAAAGACGAGGATCTCGTTGTTGTAGAGCGGGTGTTTAGAACTGAAGAGGTAGTTGTTATTGAAACAAAATTACCAGTATTAATTTCTGTATTAAAAAATATAAATAAGCCACGAACTCCAAGTATGGGAGGAATTGTAAAAGCTTATCAGGAAAAGGAAGTTCAATTTTTAAATTCTGAAGATTTAGGCGCTAATAAGGCAGATATAGGATTAAACGGGTCGATGACGGAAGTTTGGAAAATATTTATTCCGCAAAGAAAAGGAGAGCATCTCATATTGGACGGCACTATAGAAGAAATGGTTTCTGAATTAGTTAATAATCTAAAAGACGATAAAGTTTTATGAAGGGAGGTTTGAAGATGAGTATTATTGTGGATACTGATTTATGTGAAGGCTGTGGTGTTTGTTTAACTTCATGTCCTTATGGAGGCGTTGAAATTATCGATGACATTGCTGTTTTTACTGAAGACTGTAATTTATGTGGGGCGTGTATAGAATCATGCCCTGTAGATGCCATTACATTGGTACGGGCAGAAGGAATGGAAAAGGTGGATAAAACACAGTATAAAGGAGTTTGGATAATAGCAGAACATTATAAAAACGAAATTCATAAAGTTGCGTTTCAGCTCTTGGGAAAGGGGCGAGAGTTATCAAACACATTAAATGTGAATTTAACTCTTGTCATATTAGGAGATAAATTTGATGATAAATTGGAAGAGATTGGTGAATACGGTGCGGACGAAGTTATATACGTTAAATCTGCTATATTAAAAGACTATTATTCGGACTTGTATGTAAACTCATTAACTGATTTAATTACCAAATATAAGCCGGAGATTATATTAATAGGAGCTACTCCAACAGGAAGAGATTTTGCTCCAAGAGTTGCCAAGCGATTGAATGCCGGATTGACAGCAGATTGTACGGGGTTAGATATCGAAGAGGAAACGGGTAATTTGATGCAAACAAGACCTACTTTTGGGGGTAATATCATGGCTACAATTCGTACTCCTATGAGTAGGCCACAAATGGCAACCGTGAGACCTGGTATTTTTAAAGCTGATAAAACAGCTAAAAAGAAAGTAAGAATTATTAAAATCGAAAAAGAATTTAAAGAAAAAGATACAGTAACTAAAATCATAAAGATCATAGCCAAACAAAAGGAGAACATCAATCTAGAAGACGCTGAAATAATTGTTGCTGGAGGCAGAGGCGTTGGTTCAATGGAAGGTTTTAAAATTATTGAAGAATTGGCTAAGGTCTTAGGAGCAGAACTGGGAGGCTCAAGAGTCACAGTAGAACTAAATTGGTTAGGAGAGAATAGACAAGTTGGGCAAACTGGGAAAACTGTTTCTCCAAAACTCTATATCGCATGCGGAATTTCGGGAGCGATCCAACATTTAGTTGGTATGCAAAATTCAGAAATTATCGTTGCAATTAACAAAGATCCACATGCTCCGATTTTCCAAGTAGCTCACTATGGTATCGTTGGCGATCTACATAAAGTAGCACCTGCATTGATTGAAGAACTTAAAAAAACTAAGCTTGAGTAAAATTATAAAAAATTAAAAATAAAAATAAAAATAAAATATTTTCGTTTTTAGACTTTATCTAGACGGCCACCGTTTATTCCTATGACTTCTCCATTCATAAACCAAGCGGCATCGCTGCACAAAAATAATATTACTTGAGAAACATATTTTGATTCTCCTATCCCTAAAGGAATTCTTCCTGAGTAGTATTTTCTCCATTTTCCTTCTTGTTTACTTAATAATTCACCAAGAATTGGAGTTTCGATAAGTGTAGGCATGATTGCATGAGATTTTATATTGTATCGAATTAATTCTAATCCTGCGGTTTTAACCATTCCAATCATCCCAGATTTAGCAGCAGCATAATTCAATTGTCCAATATTTCCTTCAGCAGCTTGACTACTAATCGTAATTACTCGCCTATCAGGATATTCAGCGATCTTTTCTTTTGGATTTTCTTTGCAATAACCAATCCATCGTTTAGCACACGCTTGTAAAGTTAGGTAAAACCCTTTAAGGTGCGTATTTATCACATCGTCCCAATATTCTTCTGATAATTTGTGTATCATTCCATCCTTTAAAATACCGGCAGAATGAATTAGAAAATCAATCGTTTCATATTTTTCAAACGCCTGTTTAACTCCAGCTTCAACCAAGTCAGATTTTCGTACATCTCCCTCAATAAATAGGACCTCTCCGCCTGCGTCTTTAATTTCTTTTTCGACACGCAATCCATTTTCTTTATCAAAATCAAAAATTACTACTTTTGCTCCTTCAGCTGCAAAATCCTTAGCGGCTCTTTCTGCCAAACCTGAAGCTCCACCCGTGAGAAAAGCTACCTTACCATCAAACTTTCCCATTTTATTCGACCTCGAGTTTTTGTTTTTTTTTTATATTTTTTGTTATTTAATTTAGTTCAATATAAGTTTGAAGAATAATAAGAATTTAAAATTTTTATTATTTAAGATAGAACATTTAGATCTAGATTACTATCTATAATTCTATCGTTGACTTTTGTTTTGACTTTTACTATATTTTAGATCGATGAATATAATAATATTTATGTTACCATTTTCTTTTCAATTACGATTAAAAAGGAATTACAACGCGTAAGAAAAAAAAACTAAGTAATGGAATGTGAATATATTTAGCGGGAAAAACTCATTCGTGGAGGAATAAATTATGGGCTAAAATAGAAACATTCCACTACAAATAGAAAATCGAAATTTTCTATCATAATAAAGATCATTCAGATATAAAAATATTTCGAAAAATTCGCTAAATTTACAAACGCTCTATTTGAATATTCAATAAATTTACATGTTATAAGTTGGTTTGAAATAATATCTATGTTATTTTAACTATATAATCTTAGAATTAAATATAATTGCTAAGATAACTCATAATTTTAATTAAAAAAAAATATTTTTCTCGAATTTCATGGAATAAAAATCAATTTATTTCAAAAATATTATCCAAATTAGTGTAAAAAATTTTCGATCGTAAAGAATAAAATTGTAAAATGTACGATTTTATTAAGAACTTAATAAGGAAAAAGTCGCCATAAAATGTGAAATTAATACATCCTACTCATATTTGGGTTTTCTTTAATTTTCTATTTGTTTTCTGTTTGATTTGTAGCCTATCTTTTTGCATTCTACTATAGCATAGATTATAAAGTTGAAAATTCAAATTATTCGTGCTTAAATTTGATTTATTAAAATCTTTTAACCTATGAATGGGATAATAATGGGAACCCATTATCGTAAATACCGAATATTTTAATTAAATTTAAGAGCCTAATTAAAATTATTAAAGATAGTAAATCTCTTAATTTTTAACGAAATTTAATCATGGAAATTAAAAGTTATAATTTATTGAATGTAGGGGTGGGTGGCCAAGGCGTTATTAGAGCAGCACAAATTCTTTCATATGCTGCTTTATTGGAAGATTATAAAGTTAGAACTGCAGAAACGCATGGTATGGCCCAGAGAGGTGGTTCAGTTGCGTCATATCTTCGATTTGGTACTGAAGTAGAAGGGCCACTTGTTCCACGGGGGAAAACCGATACTATTTTGGCTTTTGAAGCAAGTGAGGCTGTTAGGATTTTTAATTATGCTGGGCCAAAAACTGTCTTTTTAATAAATAAAAACATCATTATTCCTCCTATGATTCATCAAATGGGTATGGACTATCCAAATATAGAACAAATAAGTGAATTTTTGAAGAATGTTTCTCAAAACATATATTTTATAAATGCTGATGAGATGGCAATGACTTTGGGAAACCTTCGAACCATGAATGTTGTAATGCTAGGCGTACTGTTAGGTTCAGAAGCTATACCCCTTAAAAAGGAGTCTCTTATACAGGCTATTTTGAGCTATCTCCCAACAAAACTACACGATGTAAATAAAAAAGCATTTGAAATGGGAATTGAAAAAGGAAAAAACATAAGGAGGGATTTTAATGAGTAAACCTTACTATGCAGAAAACAATCCCGGAAAAAAAATCGTAATGTTAGGCAATGAAGCAATTGCTCGCGGAATTTTGGAAGCAGGTGTTGTCATTGGTGCGGGATATCCTGGCACTCCATCGTCCGAGATATTACCAACCTTAGCTGAAATGCAAAAATATTTTCCACATCTCAAATTAGAATGGAGTATTAACGAAAAAGTAGGTTTTGAAGTAGCATACGGCGGATCTATGTCAAATGTACGTTCAGTTGCGGTAATGAAGCATGTTGGGTTAAATGTCGCATCAGATGCGTTCATGACGGCGTGTTATGCTGGAGCTCGAGGTGGAATGGTGGTGATCTCAGCAGATGATCCTAATTGCTATTCTTCTCAAAATGAACAGGATAATCGATATTTTGGGCTTCACGCTTTAGTACCGGTGTTTGAACCCGCGACGCCACAAGAAGCAAAAGATATGATAAAATACGCTTTTGATTTTTCGGAAGAATATCACTCTTTAGTATTATTTCGGACTACAACTAGGTTGAACCACGGGAGAGGAGACGTTATTCTTGGAGAAGTTAAAGAAATTAATCGCGATTACGGTTTTGATTGGGATCGTTCCAGATGGGTTTGTTTGCCATCACACTCACGAGTTTTGCGTGTTAGATTGTTAGAAAGGTTAGATGAAATCTCTGAATTTGCTGACCAATTTCCTTTTAACTCGTTAAAATTATCAAAAGATAAAATTAACGGCGTTAGATATGGATTTGTTGCTGCTGGCATACCATACTCTCAATTGCTAGATGCCCTTAATTATTACGGCATTTCTGAAAAAGTTTCAATTTTAAAACTTGGATTAGTTTATCCACCACCTAAAGAATTGATTAAGAAATTATTTGCTCACTCTGACGAAATCTTAGTAGTTGAGGAACTCGAACCTTTCCTTGAAAATATCATGAAGCAAATTGCTTTCGAAGAAGGCATCTCAAATGAACTAAAAATTCATGGCAAAGACTTGTTTCCTCAAAATGGTGAATTCTCTGCAGAAATATATTTAGAAAATATTGCAAGTTTGGTTGGATTGCCCTACGAAAAAGTATCTGTGCCAGAAAATATGATGATTATACCTCCAAGGCTTCCTATTTTATGTCCTGGATGTGGTCATAGAGCAACTTTTTACGCAATTAAACAAGTAGAAAAGAAGATGAAAACTAAGTTCGTTAATTCTTCGGATATTGGTTGTTACACGCTAGCAGTATACAAACCCCTTGAAGGAATAGACACTGAAGTTTGTATGGGGGGCTCTATTGGTTTAGCAAACGGAATTGCTAAAATTCAACCGGAGAAAAATCCCGTGTTAGCAATATTAGGCGATTCCACATTCTTCCATTCTGGTATACCGGCTTTAATAAACGCTGTTTATAACAAAAATAACATTTTAGTTGTTATTTTAGATAATAGATCGACTAGTATGACGGGATTTCAAGACAATCCAGGTACAGGTATTACGCTTACAAAAGAACAGGGAATTCGCGTAATCATAGAAGATCTCGTAAAGGGCTGTGGCGTATCTTCGGATAAGATTTGGGTAGAAGATTCTAACAATCTAATCAAAACTATAGAAAAGCTAGAATTAGCTGTTAAGGCTGAAGGTGTTCGAGTTTTTATCTCTCGACACTTATGTTCTTTAGTAGAAGCTAATCAATTTCGGGTACAACATATAAAACCACCTATAGTAAAAGTAGATCAAGACAAATGCGTTGGATGTCTTATATGTGTTAATAAATTTGGATGTTCTGCGCTAAATTTTGAAGATAGTGAAAATAAAGTAATAATCGATCAAGCTACTTGTAGGGGGTGCAAAGTATGTATCGAAGTTTGCCCTCAAAATGCAATTTATGAGGAGATTGAATCTTAAATGCACAATTTTTTTTTTCCTAAAAGTATAGCCGTAATAGGAGCAACCGCAAATCCTAGAAAGTTCGGAAACGCAGTTACTATTAACATTCTAAAAAATAAAAATTTAGAAAGCGAATTGTTTCTTGTAACTCAAAAAAGCAACGAAATTTTAGGATTAAATTGTTATAAAAGTATATTAGATGTCCCAAAAGATGTAGATCTCGTGATAATTTTAGTCCCAGCAAAAGCAGTTGATGGCGTAATAGATCAATGTATAGAAAAACAAGTAAAACGAATAATAATAGTTACTGCTGGTTTTGGGGAAATTAATCAAGAAGGTAAAAAAACCGAAAAACGAATCGCAGAAAAATGTGCAAAAGTGGGCATTCGAGTTATGGGACCTAATTGTGTAGGAATACAAAACATAGACATAGGCCTTAACGCTTCGTTTATTCAAGCAGCGCCCCCAGGAACTATTAGCATGATTAGCCAATCTGGTTCGTTCGGATGTGCCAGTTTTTATGCGATGGAAAGAGAAAATCTAGGATGTTCAAAATTCGCTAATATTGGAAATAACATTGATATTTCTTTTGTCGATGTTCTTGAATTTTTTAGAGAAGATCCTAACAGTCGAATCATTTGTATTTACATGGAAACGATTGAAGATGGAAGAAAATTTTTAAAATCTTTAAAATCTATTGTTCCTATTAAACCAATTATTGTCTTAAAAGGAGGAAGAACTTCATCTGGAATGAAGGCGGCAAGTAGCCACACAGGTTCGATAGCAACAAATTATAAAATGTTGAAAACATCCATTAAACAAGCTGGAGCAACATTATGCGAAAATGCTTCCGATTTTATTACCGCTTGTAAAACATTCTCTTTCTTACCAATTCCTAAAGGTGAAAAGATAGGAGTGTTAACTAATAGTGGAGGGAGCTCTGTTTTATTCAGTGATAAAGCGGAAGAGTTTAATTTAAAACTAGTAGAATTTTCTGATACACTTAAAGAAAGAGTATCGCCTCACCTAATATCTTTAGTAAAGATAGAGAACCCACTTGATATGATAGGCGTTGCTGGTGAGGAACAGTATTACGAAATAACCAAAGCCATGTTAGAAGATTCAGAAATAGATATAGTTGTTCCGTGCTTGGTAATACCCCCTTTCTTAGAAATGAGCTCTGACGAGCATTATCGTGGAATGATAAAAGCTTGGAACGAAACTGGCAGGTTAAAACCTATTATACCTTTAATTTTCTTTGGAGAAAATTTTAAAGATCTAAAGAAATTTGCCAAAAAAGAAAAAGCTCCAATTTTTTATACACCTCATGAAGCAGCATACGCTATAAAAATTTTAGTAGAACGATTGAAACTGAAAAATTGAAGTGGTATTCTTAAAAACAGTAATTTTTTTACTAGACTATTGTTCAAAATCTTCTACTACATCAAAACCATTCTTTTTTAACACTTGAAATCCATTTTCGTTGTCGTCTAATCTTAATACTGTCGTAGTTCTAGTTTCTGACAATTTTTCAGCAAATGTATATAAATATTCAATGTTAACTTTGTTATCTCCAAGCGTTTTAGCAATGTTATACAATTGAGAAATGTTATCCTTAAGCCTTACTGCTATAACTTCTGTAACTGAATGCATATAATCGTTATCTTCTAATAACTCAACGCATTTCTCAAATGGTTTAACTAAAAGCAATAATAATCCATAATCTTCTGTTTCGGCAACTGTTATAGATTTGATATATATTTTATTTTCCTTAAGGAATTCGAAGAAATTGGCTAGTTGTCTTGGTTCGTTAGGGAGAAACACAGAAATTTGTTTGAGTTTCATTGTTTAATCAAATTATATTAATTTTTATTCGAAATATTATCTTAAATGATAATTGTAATTAATTAAATTACGTTTAAAAATGATACTGAAATAGCGAAAATTGAAAATTTTTAAAGATCTCACTTAATTTTTTAAATGTAATTTACTTCTGAATTCATAATGCGAAATTTCATTTATTTTTAATATAATAGTTTAAATTTGGATAAAAGTGGTAATTATGATTAATTGGGAGAAAAAATTTAATGAGCAATTAACATGGACTGCTGAATTAAGAGATCGTTTATACGAAAAAGCAGAATTCTCTCATAGAAAAAATTTATTAGAATTAGGTTGCAGAACTGGCGAATTACTGAAAGAAATTGGAATAAAATATAATTTAAACTTATTCGGTATAGATACGGATAAAAATAAAATCGAATACGCAAGTGCCAACTTAGAGAAAAATCTTATCGATGCAAAGCTCATAACGATGGATATATTAAATAATAACTTTGAAGATAACTTTTTTGATGTTGTTATTACTTCTTGTTATTTCTTGTGGGAAATGGAATTTAATTATATTTTAACAGAAATTCATAGAATTTTGAAACATAATGGAGTTTTTTTGATTTTTGACGAGCCCGATTTTGGAGGAATTATTGAGTATCCTGACACGGGTTTAAAGAAAGAGTTATATAATAGCCTTAAAGATGCAGGAGCAGACCCCGAAATAGGAAGGAAGATACCTCAATATTTTTCAAACAAATTTAGACTCGTGGAACATTTTTGTTCAAGTTTTCCATGGATCCCAAGCGTAAACAGGGCCAGTTTAATCAAAGATTTAGATCTCTACATAAAAAAATTAAATACTAAAAAATTTAATTCAGTTTTGATTATACAAAGTATAGAAAGTAATAAATATTTTTTATTTATCCCAATATTTGGTTATTATCTTAAGAAGATTTAAAGAATTGATAAAAGTTAATGAGTTTAAAAGAGTTTTACGACCTCCATAAAAATTTTTCAGCTAGAAATCTTTCTGAATACGATCTTTCTCCCGGAATTAGATGTAAATTTGATTTATTAATAAAAATAATTGGTAAAAGTAAAACCTTTAAAAACGCGATAGATTTAGGTTGTTCAGGAAACTCTCTTCTTTACGCCTTAGAAAATGTACAAAATAAATCGTATTACGACATATCTGCTATACCTTTAAAGCAATATTCTAAACAGAACCCTTTATGTGGAGATGTTGTAAAATTACCGTATAAAAACAATACATTTGACTTGGTACTTGCTTTAGATGTGTTAGAACACGTAAAAAATGATGATTTAGCTATCTCTGAAATAAAAAGAATATTAACACAGGGCGGATTTGCTGTAATTACAGTTCCACATAGGATGAAATATTATTCAAAACAAGATAAGATAATTGGTCATTATCGTAGATATGAAATTGAGCACATTTTAGGATTATTCCAGCGCTATAATTTCAAGTATTTAAAACAATTTGGAGTCTATGGGATACTAATGAAAATTTCCTTACTACAATCGATTAATCCGAGAAAAACAGAAAAAAATTTAATAAAGTTACGCAATAAATATCGCTCAAATTTAATTTTCAGAAAAATTTGGAACCTTTTTGTCAAATTTAGTTCGACACTAATGAAAATAGATGCGAAGTATTATTCTCCAAAACGAATGATGAATATGGCATTTATATTTCTAAAATTATAATCTTATTTGTTTTCAGCGTATTCTTTTTTCATTTTTTCAAATAACTTTTTATATTGTTCTATGTATTTCTCGTCGTTAGTTTCCTCTATTTTCTTAAGAAGTTCCACTGAATTATTTAATACAGTTGAAGTTTTTTTGAGTTTATCAAAATATAATTGCTTTATTTGTTGAGATTTAGCAACTCTTAGAGAACTTTTATAACCCTTAATCGAGTTTTCTAAATTTTTTTGTGATTCGATTACTGAATCAGCTAACTGCTTTTTTCTCTGTTCTAGCTTAATGCAGTTATCACATATTAATTCCCCCGATTTATTTTGCCCTTTTTTAATCATAAACGGATTCCCACATCTAGAGCATTCAACTAGCGCAACTATTAATTTATCGTTAGGTTCGGGCATAAAAGATAACTAATTAAATTTTTATTTTTTTTTAAATTTTAAATTATTAAGTTAATAACTTTTTTCCAATTTAATTCTTAATTTTTTTAACAGAGTATCTCATTATCAAGAAAGTTTATGATAAATTTTACATAATTTTTTTTATGGATTTAACAACAATATTTTTATTAATATTATTAGGTTTTTTAACAGGAACTCTTTCAGTTATTGCTGGAATTGGAGGCGGAGTTTTTTTTGTATCCATAATGGTACTTTTGTTTTCGATGCCGATTAATAACGCCATAGACACATCTACATTCATAATTTTAACGTCTTCTTGTGCAGGATTTATTACTTATCTAAAACAAGAAAGAACAAGTTTTAAATTAGCTTTGACATTTGGTGTATTTTCTATTTTAGGGAGCGTTTTAGCCACTATTCTATTTTCATTTATTCAAATCGATAATTCAATGTTAAAGATTCTATTTGCATTGACATTACTCGTGGCAGGATTAAATATGATCCATAAAGCTATTAAAACAAAAGGAGGATTAACAAGTAAAAATCCAGAAAAGGGAGAATTCTCATTGCACGATTACGATTATAAAACCAATTTAAAAAAAGCTATTCCATTATTTATATTAGCAGGTTTTGTTGCAAACCTACTAGGCATTGGTGGAGGTATTATAAATACTCCTTCCCTCAACATAATATTGGGTTTTCCTATCCATAATTCTACAGCAATTTCAACTTCAATAATCTTTTTCACTGCAATATATAATACAATCATTAAGTGCCTTTTAGGCCAAATAGATTATTTAGTTGGTCTTCTAATAACCACGGGCGCTATATTTGGTTCGATATTTGGGGCAAAAATATCGAAAAAAATGTCGAAAACATATTTAAAATTTTTCGTGGCAATAATCTTACTAGTTTTAGCAATTAGAATGTTTTTTTAGAGTTAATATGAAAAAAATATAATGGAAAACTGATAGTATTATATGTAAACGAATTATGATGTAAGAAAAATAAAATAAAAGGAAATAAAACATGAACGAAAAAATTGAATTGGTAATTAAAGATAATATCGCGATTATAAGACTAACAGATCCTGAGAATTTTAACCCTTTAAATAAAAGTTCTGGGAAAAAGCTGTTAGAAATTATAGAATCTATTCGAAATAATAGTACTGTAAGATGCCTAGTAATAACCGGCTCAGGAAAGGCATTTTCAGCGGGCGGAGATATAAAACAATTTAAGGCGAGTATTGAAAATGGCACATCAGGTCAAGTTATGGACGATTTAACGAAAGACCTATATAAAATTGCCTTAACTTTGCGTCTTTATCCAAAACCTGTTATTGCGGCTGTGAATGGCTGGGCAGTAGGTGCTGGAATGAACCTCGCTCTCTCGTGTGATTTTATAATTGCTTCAGAAAAAGCGAGATTTAGGCAATCTTTTTCCAAACTCGCTCTAATTCCGGGATTTGCAGGAACTATTTTTTTAAGCCGTCAGCTCACATGGCAACAAGCAACACAAATGGCGTTTTTTGGAGACACCTATTCAGCTGAGGAGATGAAAAAGCTTGGTTTTGTCAACGAAATCGTACCTCATGAAGATTTAGAAGAAGTTTCTCTACAATGGGCTGAGCGACTCGCCAAGGGACCTATGTTAACATATGCAAGGACCAAAAAATTATTCTTTGAAGCCCTCAGTACTCCATTAGAAGAACACCTTGAAAATGAGCGTCAAATGCAGATAAAATCGGCTGAATCTGAAGAATATAAAATTGGTGTATTTGCTCTAAACGACAAAAAAGAACCTAATTTTATTGGAGATTAATAGCCAAAAATTCGTATAAAATAATTTCTATAAAATCTTAAATCCTTTTTAGCATAGTATATATTAATTTAATATGTCAATAATTGATTGGATGAGTAAAGATGAGTAAAGGTTTTAGACTTTTAAGGGTTGAATATCTTTTTTCTGTGCTCGTTCCTTGTTTATTGAGCATATATTTAAACAATTACGATGTTTTTGCTCACATTTGGATACTAGCTGGATTTGGGTTTTATGCCATTACGGGAAACACGCTCAATGATGTAATCGATATGGAAGATCCAAACGAAAAGGAGACGCTAGAAAGAGTACAGGGTTATCGACGAAAAGAAATATTCACAATTTCTTTGGCAAGTTTTTTATTAGGGACCGTATGTTTCATGAATAGTATCGTAGCAAACCCACTCTTAGGAGTTTATTTAGCTATCATCGTTATTTCCGTAATTTTTTATTGCCTATTTAAATCGCTGGTTATTATTAACCATATTATTTTAGGAATATCGCATATTTTTTTACCTTATTTTATGATAAAAATCAACGCTGGCGATATTTCTATGAATTACTTTCCTAATCTAACTTTATTTGAGTTATTAATATTACTCACTATAGCTTCTGTGGCATTTTCCGGTCAAATGCTTCACGAAATGATTGATGGAGATTCGTTATCAAAATTATCTCCAAAAGCTTCACGATTAATAATCTGGATATCATCTATAATATCGCTGACAATCGCTATAGTTTCGTTAGTTGTTACTCAATACATTATATTTCTACCAGTAGTCTTCTTTCCTTTTGGAATAATGTATATTTTTAGGAAAATTCGAACGGATTTAGCCGGTAGAAGCTCGTTAAAAGATGTAGGAATCATATTAGGAAATCTTACTTTCTTTTATATTATAATTTTAATCATAGCACCTTAAAAAACCATCTGTAATAATGATTTTAAAAGATTATATACTTTTAAGCCAATAATAATTAAGTGAATTATTAAAATCAAGAAGAGATAAAGAATAAAATAATTGAGTTTGAAATGACTAAAATTGAACCTGTTGATAGAGATTTTTTTTCTCCGTTTAATGAAGAAGCTTGCACTCTATGTGGAGAATGTTTTCATAATTGCCCCGTAATGGGACTTTCTATTGAAGAATCTATTGAGGAAATGAAAAAATTAATCGCTGGGAATGAAACAAAACGAGTGCTAAAAGAATGTCAAAGTTGTCATTCATGTAATTTTTATTGCCCTGAAAATGCTCGTCCTGCAGAGTTGATTTTGCAGAGATGGAATGAAAAATATAAAGAAGAGGGGTTAAGAATCCGTGGGAAGTATTACATGACGCTTTATCCGCACTACCCTAACTTCCGATCTTACGTTATGGACCACATGCCTAAAAAAACAAAAGAACTTGTTAAATCATGGGCAGATTTATCTCCTTTAAAAGGCGACACGCTTACTTATCCAGGATGTAACATAATTACATATGCCGAGTTAACGCAAACAAGCTTTTTTAAGGATCTAGACATTAGGGGTAGGCTTGAATATTGTTGTGGAGAAACACTATTTCGAACGGGATACGAGGACGAGTTATTTCAAGTTACTAAGAGGTTAGATAAATGGTTTAATATATTAAAACCTAAGAATTTGCTAGTTTTGTGTACAGCAGGAACTAATGTTTTCAAAAATGTACTACCTCATTATGGATTAACCTATAAATTTGATTCTATTAAATCTTATATCCAATATTTATGGGAAAAAATAGAAAATGGTACAATTCAAATTACTAATAAATTAGATATGATGGTTTCAATTCAAGATTCTTGTTATTCAAAAATGTTTGGAGATGACTACATGGATTTACCTCGAAAAATTTTAGAAGCAATTGGGGTAAAAGTAATCGAAATCGAAACATGTCGCGAAAATATGAGGTGCTGTGGAATTGGGGGTGGATTTTCTATGGATTCAGCGTATCACACAATGAAAATAAGATCAGCAACAATGAGAAACATAAAAGAATTTAAAAAAGTAAAAGTTGATGCGCTTTGTGTATATTGTGCAGGATGTCTCGCTACTTATAGTACAGCTAAAAAATTATATTTAGGGAAAATAAAAATCTATCATATTATCGAATTATTACAAATGGCATGTGGAGAGAAGCCAATGTCTAATAAAGCAAAGAAAAAAAGAGCTAAGCACTTCTTCTGGGGGATCATGAAAAAGCAACTTCCGAAATTGCCTTCGAAAAAAACATTTAAAATAGCAGATCTACCAGAAGATCCACCACCGTATAGCGAGGCGTATTAAAAATGGTGGAAATTAAAAGAACTCCGGCTTTCAGAGAAGACTTATGTGATTTGTGTGGGCTTTGTTTTCATCTATGTCCAGTTCTACAATTACCTTTGGATGAAGCAAAAGAAGAGATTCAAAATTTAATCGAAGGTCGAAAGTCAAATTATGTACTTGAAAAATGCAATACTTGTTTATCTTGCAATCTATACTGCCCTCAAAACGCTAATCCATATCAATTGATACTCGAGAGATGGAATGATTTGTATAAAGAGAGAGGTGCGCCTCCCCTTTACTATTTTGTTTGTCCCACTGAAGATCGTAACATTTGGCAACTTCTAAATTTGTTTTTATCTAATCGAGAAAGAAGATGGATATACAGGTGGATGCATTACATCCCTAAGAACGAGGATACTGTTTTGTTAATTGGAAACTATACACATATATTCCCATTTATCATTGGGGGTAGTAGATTGCTTGATTGCTTCAAACCTATTGATCGGATCGACCAATGGGAAGGAGGTGCTTACTTATACCAAGGAGGATATTTAGATATTGTAAAAAAGATAGCTGAGAGGACAAAAAGAGATTTTGATAGTTGGGGCGTTAAAAATGTTGTTGCCACATTAGATGCTGTTGAGTATTTCTTCAAGGAAGTCCACCCGAAGGAAATGGGGGTGAAACACGATCAGAATTTTATAAATTTTCATCGCTGGTTATTGGATAATATTAGCTCTGGAGAAATCAATCTTCAAAACCAACTTAATCTAACGGTTACCGTTCACGATAACTGCTTTTCTAAAGCACTAGGAGGATATTGGGAGGAACCAAGAACAATATTGGAGAAATGCGGTTGTAAAATACTTGAGATGAAACATATTAAAAAAGATTCCTTATGTTGCGGGTTTGGAGCCGGGGCATCGTGGGTTAAGAATATTTCTCTACCTTTTGATATGATCTCTGAAGGAGTAAAAAAATTTAAGGAAGCAGAAGAGACCGGCGCAAAAGCACTAATAACTTACTGTGGAGGATGTCTTTATTTAATGTGGGCTACTAAGGAGTTGTTGAGAAGTAAAATAGATTTATATCATATCATTGAAATTGTCAGAATGGCAATGGGCGAAGAATTAGATTACCCTAAAGATCACATTAAACGAGCCTGGGATGTCGTTGCGATTATTACTTACTCTTTGCTACTATCGTCTTTTAAGAAAAACTTTTATATAAGAAGCATAACATACGACAAAGATTTTAGCACATATAAACCGAAGAAATATTTACTATTAAGGTTGATAAGGTATCTGTTTGATTTCAAGTTAATTAGAATCGTTTACGCTAAAATATTTAGGTTAATGATGCCGATTATGAAGACTCGATAAAATATAATTTTATATTTTCTATATTGTTTAATTATTAATGTTATAAATATCGGCGAAACTATAGAATTTATTGATTATCATTTACAATTTCACAAAAATGATTAAGAAATATGAATGGAAATTATAATCTCCTGATAAATATCATTTAAATATTGTATAAATTGTGTTCAGATGGATTTAATTAATCAAAAATTTCTAAGAGAAGCAAGATTTTATGAAAAAATCAATGAAAAATTCTCCCAATGCCTAAGTTGTGAAAGAAAATGCAAAATAGCAAAAGGAAAAGTTGGTTTTTGTCAAACTCGAATTAATATAGCCGGAGTTATCTATACAATTGTTTATGGATTAATTCCTGCTTTATCTTTCAATCCTATAGAAAAAAAACCATTATTTCATTATCATCCTGGAAGTACAGCTATAACCGTTGGTACTTATGGATGCAACTTCAATTGTTTTTGGTGTCAAAATCACCATATTTCACATCCTAAAGAAAATATTGTTGATTTGGCCAGAAAGGCAAAAGATTATCTTTCCCCAGAAAAAGTAATCGAGCTAGCTATAAAAAATAATTGCCAGGGAACATCAATCTCGTTTAATGAGCCTACACTACTATTTGAATATTCCTTAGATGTTTTTAAATTAGCAAAAAAGGAAGGGCTATACAATACATATGTTACTAATGGATATATGACTGAGGAAGTATTAAAAGAATTGGTGAAAAGCGGATTAGATGCCATGAATATAGATATTAAAGGTGATAGTTTTATGGTCAAAAGATATTGTGATAGCGACATAGAAAATGTATGGAGAAATGCAAAATTAGCGAAAAATCATGGCGTACACATAGAAATAACAACACTTCTTATCGAAGATTTTAACACCGATGAAAAAATAATTAAATCAATTTCAGAAAGGATAATTACTGATCTGGGAAAAGAAACTCCATTTCATATTACTCGTTTTTTTCCACATTACAAATCTCATGAACATGGTCTTATTAATCCAACTCCAATAAAAACTTTATATAAAGCATATGATATCGCAAAAAAAATCGGTTTAGAATTTGTTTATTTAGGAAATTTGCCTAATTCGAAATACGAAAACACTTATTGTCCTAAATGTTCAAATTTAGTTATTGAACGATCTGGATTTGAAATTAATAGAGTTTTTTTGAATTCTCATGGAAATTGTAAATTTTGTGGAAGAAATATTTCCAAATGAAACTAAGGGTTTTTAAAAAAAATTCCTTTATAAATGTTTTTTATTGAAATTCTGTGTAGAGATACCATTTATATATGGACTAAAAATATAATTTAATTACAAAAGGCCGAAAATCGGTAAATTTTAGTTATTCACAGCTAAAATTATGCTTTATAATGCAATTCTAAAGAAATCTAATAATTAATTAAAAAATTACATCTAATAGCGTAAAAAGGAGGGGGAAAATTATATCTGATACTATTTCTAAAAAAAAAATTGAATATATCCAACAAAAAGACGAATTTGACTATTTAAAAAGCTTAATAGATTCTCTTGATAAGGGTAATTGTATAGGAATTTTACTACAAGGTCCACCAGGCACAGGGAAGACCTTGTTAGCAATTTCACTTGCTAAGGAATATAAAGCTTCTTACTATATTATTGACGGGTCACCTGACCTTGATAGAAGAGATATTGAAGGTAATTGGGAACTTTTAAAGGGCGAAACTAAATTTAATTATGGCCCTCTTACTTTAGCCATTAAGGATGCAAATAATGAAGGAATAGCTTTTATTATTATTAATGAAATTAACGCTATTCGCGAAAATGAACAAATATCGTTAAATTCTCTTCTATCCGAAAATCATATCAACTTAATTTCAAAGGGTTTTGAAAAACACGAATTAAATTCTGAAAGTAAATTAATCATTATAGGAACTATGAATAAAGGGGTTATTGGTATTAATAAATTACAAGAAGCCTTTGAAGATCGCTTTATTATAACCCCTGAAATATCTTATCCGTTAAAAAACAAAGAAATTGATATTGCGAGCCAAATCTCGGGATGTAAGAAAAAGATTGCAGAGATTGTTGTAGATGCTGCCCGCCAAATTAGGAAACAGGCGATTCAGGATTATTCTATAACAAAAATATTTTCAACTCGCTTAGTAGTAAATTTCTGCATGTTAATTTCTCTGATGCCCCCTAAATACTTAAAACACAACATCGAAAATGTAATCATCAATAAACTCGGAACTACTACTGAAGAAAAGAAAAGTATCGCCATGATACTTGATGGAAAGATGTTCGAGACCAAGTTAAAGGAAGAATTAATAAGTAAAAAGACAACTATAAAGAGCTGGGATTGTAAGTTAGATAAAGATTCACTCGACCAACTACTTACTAATACTAAAGCATGTTTTACTAATTATATTAGTAAATATGGTCGATCAAATGCGTTTAGACATAACGGAAATATAATGTGGAAATTGATTCAATGGATGTGGTTAAATAAAAGGGAAACTTTACAAAATTATTTTCAATTGACAGAGGTTCTAAGCCTACATACACAATACAAGCAAGAAACAGGAAAAGACTACATTTACAACGGAAATATTACCTTAAATTATATAAAGTGGATATATCAGCATAATCCCGAAGATTTAAAGAAGTTTATGAAAGAATTATATCCTGTTTTATAACTTAAAATATATATAAATTACATAAAATCAAATTAAAAAGCTGCGTAATCTTGTTAACTGAATTAATAGACCTTTTTGAAAGGGATTTTACATCCGATGTATTTGCTTTAACTAATATTGGAAAACGGATTAGTGGAAACAAGGATATAATGATACAGTATATAGGCAATATCCCTGCAGTTTATACTGATTGCAAATTTATATATTTACCTGACAAATTTAAAGAGGATATAAAAGCGGCTCAAGGGCTTGTTGCTCACGAAAGCGGTCACATAGGATACGGTTCATTCGAACTAGGATTGATAAAATTGATTGATGGCCTTACTAAAAAATACAAATTACCACCGCTCTTTATTAAAAATTTAATTAATGTCGTTGAAGATGTAAGAATTAATGGTATTAATGATAAAAAATTCCCTGGTTTTTATAGAAATTTGAGGGAGTTAACACTTAAGATGTTACCACAAATTAAATCATCAATTAAATCGAACAATGACATATTATTATATATCAATTTGTATATGGAAGATTTCGACGAGTTCCAAAAAAAACCAAGTATAGGAATGTTCAATCTAAGTGAAAAAGATTGGAAAGGGGTTTTGAAGGTTAAAAAATTTCTTTTAAAGTCATTAAGCCCTAGTGCATCTATTATTTCGTGTGATGTGTTATGCAACATTCTCAAAAAGTATTTCCCTGAAGAAGATTCGGGTTCGGCACAAAAGAAAGGTAATCCCAATCCCAATCCTAATATGAAACCTAATCCTAAAATGAACCCCCATCCTCAAATGAAAACTATCAACCATATGGAAATAAATGCTCGAAATAAAAAAAAAAAAGAAAAAACGGATTTAGATAAAATAAGTGAAAAGCTCATAGAAAAACTAAAAGATACTAAGTTAAGTCCCGAGGATTTAGACGATTTAAAGGACCCTGCTGAAAATTTAAATCCTAAAGGGAATAAAAGCCGTAAAGAAAAAGATAGGGCCCAAAAAAGAAGTAAAAACAAAAAGAACAAGAAAGGAGACGGAGAAATAGATAAAGAATGTGATAAAAATAATCAAAGTAAAGATGCAAAGGAATCTGATAAAAAATTTAAAAATAGTTCTCAAGATGATGAACTTGATGATCTCATCAAAAAAAAATTTAATTTGGACGATTTAAAAAAAGATTTAAAACCAAGGAAAGAAGGTCATACCTCCATTAACAATGAAAGAAAAAAAGATAACTTTATAACAGAAATTAGAAAACTTGTTAAGAACGCGGATGACGCTATGAAAGAACGACTATTGATTTTAGGGGGAGGTAAATATTTTATCAGTTCAAGTAAGTGTGAACGTGAAAGAAAAGTAATCAATGTTAAAATTGAAAGTCAGAAAATGTGTCCTGACACTATGACTTATGTCCAAATTAAGGCTAAATATCATGGGATAATCAAAAAAATGAAGTTAATTTTTGCTGACTTGAAAAATAAAGCTGCGGTTGATACATTTCAAAAGAAAGGGAGGCTAAATAACAAATATATAAAGGCAGTTACCAGTGATTATCAATTTAAGCAATGCTTTACAAGAAAAATAATAAAAAAAGAATTGAGGTTGCTACTAATAGTAGATATTAGTGGAAGCATGAAGGGTGTTAAGATTCGAGCAGCAAAAATAGCAATGGTCATGTTGTATGAAGCGCTTGAAGATTTGGCGAAAATTAGAATAGTTCTGTTTACAGGCAGATATGACGCTTTGAATATTTTGGTGAAGGATTTTAACGAGCCTCTTAAACTTAATTATTTTGATAAGTTTGGTTGTCACCAAACTTCTCGTCAAAATTTAGATGGAATTTCAATAAAACACGAGTCTGAAAGACTGGAAAAGAACGATCTCATAATAGTCGTTTCAGATGGGCAACCCTCGGCAGACGGGGGATATAGCTTGTTTGATGCGATACCCGATATTCATGATGTTAGAAAACGTTTCAAAATATTTGCGTTTTCTATAGATTCTCAAGGTGATTATTTGAACAAAATGTATGGTAAAGATTGGATACTAACAAGTTCTCGAAAAGAATTAGAGTTAGGCAATAAAATGCTGAAATTTTGCCAAATAATCGTAAAAGAATTTTACAGATAAAGGTTATAAATATATTAAAATGGTAGAAATATCAAACACAGATTTTATAATTTTATTAAAATAATTGAAAGAAAGATTAATAATTTATTTCATAACTCATAGATACTTTTTCAACCACATTACCGTATTAGTGATAAATTCTTTCAGAAATTTTGCTTCAAAATCATGGGTTGCGTTTTGTATTTCTATAAGCTTATTATTCTCATCTTTGGGTAACAATTGGAATGCTTTTCTTGTAAATTCTAGGGGAACTGACTCGTCCGAGGTGCCTTGCACTATAAGAGTAGGAGAATCTAGTTTCTTTAAAGAAGGTTTTACCCTAAATTTTGCAAAATCTGTCATAAAACTAAGATCAATTACGATAGGCTCACCATCTCCAGATGAGGGAATTTTTACAGGTCCTTTGTTTAAATCCTTAAACCAATCAGTTTGGTCTTCTGATGAATGAACAAAGAAGTACGGTGCCCAAAATATATACGTTATAATACCTGGTAAATTTGCTTTTAATGCTGTAATACCACCATATGAAAGGCCCAATACAGCAATTCTTGAATATCCTTGATTCTGTACCCAATTATAAACATTTTCGAGATCGTTAGCTTGTTTAGATAATGTAATCGGCTCTCTTTTATTTTCGCCAGAGCCCGAGAAATCAAAGATAAGTACATCATAACCTTCTTTATTTAAAGCTTTAGCTGTTTCAGGAAAGCGCCCCCACTCGTATTTATCCCCTGTAAAACCGTGACACATTATAAGAATGGGAGGTTTGTCTAAATTACTTTCATGCTTTTCTTCTGAAGTTATATAATGTACTCCATGGAGATCATTCCTATTTATATTAGGGATTAAGACTCTTTTTTCTATCATAAGACATTCTTCATAATATTCATATTAAAAGTATTAAATTAAAAGTAAAATGATTTTAAAAATTTATTTTTGATTAAACTTATTTTTATTTTATTTTTTAAGATCTTATGGTAGAAAAATTTGCTGATGCTAACGGTATTAAAATTTGTTATGAAATCCATGGAAAAGGATATCCCGTTGTACTAATACATGGATTTGGTTCGAAAAAAGAAAGTTTTATGGCTCAAATTCCTATTTTATCCCATAAATTTAAGATTATTTCATTTGATAATAGAGGTGCTGGAAAATCCGACCGTCCAGACATTCCCTACACTATGGAGATGTTTGCTGACGACATAAGAGGGTTAATGGATTTTTTGAACATTGAAAAAGCTCATTGTATAGGTTTTTCATTAGGAGGAACGATTTTACAAAATTTTGTATTAAAGTATCCTGAAAGAGTGAATAATTTAGTATTAATCAATTCAATTTCGAAGGTCCCAGAGGGATACGGGCCAGAGATGTTTATTAATTCTCAACTTAAAGGTTTAGAATTGTTAAAACAAGATCCTGTAAGCGCATTCTGGCATGGTGCTAAAATAGGATTTTATATCAAATTTAGAAAAGAAATGGAAGCAAACCCTAAGAAGAAATTCTATGGTTTGTGGTCAGTTGAAGGCCTTATAAAATATTATAAAACTACCCCACCAACACCACAAGACATTAAAAATTTGGCTTATAGCCTAACGACTCAAAACACTTTTAAAAGATTAAAAGAAGTTGAACTTAAAACGCTAATTCTTACTGCTTCTCATGATAAACTTGTCCCAAAATCTCTCATGTTAGAACTTCATAGGGAGATTCCTAACAGTATTTTTAAGGTAATTGACAAGGCAGGACATGAATCTATAAAAGAAAAAGCTCCTGAAGTAAATAAAATTATATTAAAATTCTTAGAAAATTAATGAATAGATTAAAACAATATCTTGATTTAATATATTTAAAATTAATTTTTATGTTAAGAATAATTTACAACAAATTTTGTAATATAGGGGATTAAAACTGTCAGAATTATACGCAGATGTTAATGGAATAAAATTATGCTATCAAATGCAAGGGCAAGAGTATCCCGTAATACTAGTACATGGTTTTGGAGGCAATAAAGAAGGCTGGATTGCCCAATATGGACCGTTGAGCGAAGAGTTTCAAGTTGTAAGATTTGATAACCGCAATGGAGGAGGATCCGATCGTCCAAATGAACCTCTTACTGTTGAGATATTAGCCGATGATGTTAGAGGATTAATGGACTACCTTAAAATCGAGAAAGCACACATTATTGGTTGGTCATTAGGGGGTATCATCGTTCAAAAATTTGCGTTAAAATATCCGAGTCGATTGGATAAATTAATATTAATTAATACAGTCATGGGAGCTCCAAACGAACAGGGCGTTGAGTTGCTAAAAAAAAATATGATCGAAGAGTTAGAATTAAGAAAACAGGATCCCGAAGAAGATTTTTGGAGAGGTGCTAGGTTAGGTTTTTATTTAAAATTTAGGAAAGAAATGAAAGCAAATCCTAAAAAGAAATTCTATGGTTTATGGTCTGTAGAAGATCTAATTAAAAATTCAATAAAGGATCTACCCACGACTCAAGATATCATAAATCAATCAAACGCTCTCTTTAAAACGATTACATTAAATGATTTGAGTAAAATCAAAAACCCTACATTATTATTAGCAGCTTCGCATGATAGATTAACTTCTAGTAATACTATGGCTGAAATGCATAAAGTTATACCAAATAGTACTTTAGAAATCATTGATAAAGCTGGACATAGTTCACCCCATTCAAAAGCTCCGGAGATAAATAAAATTATAATCAATTTTTTAAAGAATTAAATATAGATTTAATAACAGAGACTAATTAAAGAATTATTTCAACTAATTTAAAAGGTGTTTAATATAACTGAAAGTTTTGCGAATGTGAATAATATAAAGATTTGTTATGAAATTCGGGGCGATGGTGATCCTGTTATTTTGATCCATGGATTTGGAGCAAAAAAGGAGGAATGGATTGGACAATTTTTACCATTGTCAGAACATTTTAAAGTAATAAGATTTGATAATCGGGGATCAGGTAAATCAGATAGACCAAACCAACCTTACACAATGGAATTATTTGCTAAGGATACCATTGAATTAATGGATTTTTTAAAAATTGAAAAAACACATATTATTGGATGGTCTGTTGGAGGAATGATTGCTCAGAATCTTGTATTAATGTTTCCAAACAGAGTAAATAAATTAGTCTTAATTAATACACTTCCCTATTGGCCAGGGGAAAATACTGCCTTAGAGATGTATAAAGATAGCAAAATTTTAGCATACGAAGCAAGAATGAAAGATCCTGTAAAAGCTTTTTTTGATGGCATAACACCAAGTTTTACACGTAAATTTAAAAAAATCCTACTAGAAGATCCAAAAAAGAAAATTCATGGATTATTTTCCGCTGAAGATTTAATTGAAATGGATAATACTGATCCTACAACACCGCAGGATATTATAAATTATACTCATGCACTAGGACATCATAATGTTCTTAATCGCTTACCAAACATTAAGAAGGAAACATTAATAATATGTGCTTCCCATGATCGTTCTACTCCAATGTCTATGAATGTTATGATTCATGAAAGAATTTCTAAGAGTGAAATAGTAATAATTGAGAAAGCAGGTCATGGGTCACCTAAAGAGAGAGCACCAGAAATCAATCAACATATCATCAATTTTTTAAAGAAATAAGTTTTATCTTTTCATTTTTCTTTTTCTATATTATATTTAAAATTGAAAATTAGCAGATGATTAAAATGAGTGATTTGTTCACAGAAGTTAATAATATTAAGATTTGTTATGAAGTTAATGGTCAGGGTTATCCTATTATTTTAGTACATGGTTTTGCGATGTATAAAGAATTTTGGATAGCTCAAAAACCATTATCAGAACAATTTAAAGTAATTAATCTAGATAATCGCGGCTGTGGAAAATCAGACCACCCAACTGAAACTTTTGATATGGAAACATTAGCTAAAGATATTAAGGATCTAATGGATTTCTTAAAAATTGAAAAAGCACACATTATTGGACACTCATTAGGAGGAATGATTGCTCAACATTTTGCATTAGAATATCCAAATCGTATAAATAAATTAATTTTAATAGCAACTTTTCCTAATTTACCTTTAGACAAATCAGGATTAGAGATGTATAAGAAGAGCCAACTAGAGACTTATGAAGCGAAATTAAAAGATCCTATTAAAGCTTTTAATAATAAGATGAAACAAAGATTTACTCGAAATTTTTATAAATTAATGGTTCAAGAACCAAGTAGTAAATTTCACGGCTTATTTTCAACAGAAGACCTCATGGAAAATGAAAAGAATAAAGGTACTTCTAAAACTCAAGATATTATTAATCAAATAAATGCAATTTCAAAACATAATACCTTAGAACAACTTCATAATATTAAACACAATACCTTAATCCTTGCAGGAGAGAAGGATCGAATTATTTCGAAGATTTCAAGTAATGAAATGCATAGTAAAATTCCAAATAACACCTTAAAAGTATTCAGTGGTAGTCATTATTTCCCTTTAGAAGAAGCTCCCGAAGTTAATAATATTATACTAAATTTCTTAAATGAGTAATAAGTATAATTTTTCATTTATCTAGTTTTTATGTGCGAAAATTTTCTGGAAAGCCATGACAAATGGCGGGAAGGCAATAATTGCAACAGTAATTCCTAACCAGTAAGGAGGAAGCGTGTCAAGTATAAAAGGTCCAATAAGAGGCCCTAATATCTGAGCCATGCTATCTAATGCGGAAGAAAGTCCATTAATTTTGCCTTGTTCCTGAGGAGATGCTGTTTGGGTAATTTTACTAAGCATGGGACCTCGGGTTAAGGAGGCTGCAAAACTAATAAACATCATAAGAATAAAAAGAGCAAAAATATTTGTTGAAAAACCCAATAAGAAAAAGCAGACTAGAAATGTAGCCAAACCCAAACGTATAGCATTATCTTCCCCAAGTTTCCTAATAGTTGGTTTAAAAAGAGTAAATCTTATTCCTGTCCGAAATATTCCAGATGTCATAAATAAGATTGAAATGTCGATTGGCGTAAGATCTAGAACGCTAACACTGAAAAAGGAAAGGGAAGACATTACAATGGTAAAGGATATTGTATGAAAGCCCCAGAGAGCTAAAATAGAGAGAGCACTTTTATTATCTCTTATTTTAGGCAAAACTTCAAACTTGCTTTCATGAGGTTGAATTCTTTTTTCCTTCGGCCATGTCTCTTCCAACATAGCTAGCGTAACAATAATTGTAATTACTGTTAGACCAGCTGCAAATAATCCAGGCCCTAAAAGACCAAACCACGTAAAAAGAACACCGCCGATTGCTGGTCCTATTAGAGATGCTAACACATGGGCGATCCCAACGTTAGCCATTTGAATACCTCTATCTTTTGGTGGAACTTTATCGCTTATGATAGCTTTAGCAATTGGAAAATTTCCTCCAAATATTCCATCAATCATGCGTGCTAAAAATAACATCCATAATGTGTTTGAAAAAGCGGTTAATATAAACGCTAAACATGTACCGAATTGAGAAATCAAAAGTAATGGTCTTCTCCCATATTTATCACTGAGTTTTGCTAAGATTGGCCCAAAAACAAAGCCGAACATCGCATTAATAGAGAATATTAATCCGATCATCGTCATAGAGGTATCAAAGAGATCACTGAAAAAACCCACCATAGGAAAGAAAAGCGTGAACCCAAGTACATCAATGAAAATAGCAATCCATAAGGGCGTTAATATTCGATATTTGAATAATTTTCTATTGTTATTTTCGGTCATATTTTAAATATCCTAAATTATTTTTAAGAAGAATAAGACAAGAATGCTCATAATATTCCCTAAACTTATCAAGTAAAATTGATGATGACTATTAAATTATGTTAAAAAATATTTTGTATTTCTTATATAGATAAGATTTTAGCTTAAGTAATTTTACTTATAAGACTCTCTGTTTCAATAATTTTATATGTGAATACTAGATGATTAATCTAGCAAAAAATAGTTAAAAGTTATTTATCATCCTTCAAAAAGAGGTTAATTTTAAAATTCATTAGAGTTATTTTGTTTTTAAGAAAAAAAAAGTATCGTAATTAATGATGTCTGAAACTTATGAAAACTTTATGATTTATGGATTAGAAAGTACCGGAGAAAAAGTAAGGTTAGATATAACAGAAGAAGATTTTCGCGCTAATAATGGAACGAACGTATTAAATCCTTTCCAAGTACTAGTTATCGTAAAAGAAGGGTTGAGGAGAATCTACATTTGGAAGGGTATTGAGTCCCCCGTTAGAAAAAAGTTTATTGCGTCGCAAGTCGCAGCACAATTACAAAACGATTTAGTCGTTAATGGCCATTTTCATAGGTGTAAGATAATTTCGGTCGACCAAGGAGACGAACCACGCGATTTTTTGAGAGCGTTTGATTTTGAATCAACAGAAATTCCAGAAATCTCAGAAGCTGACAAAAGCGAGTTTAGACAGATTAACTCTATTTCTACGGGTACAACATCTAAAACTATAGAAAAGAAGGTTTATCAATGGGGGGGACCTCCTCCTGCTTTAAAAGCTAATAGTACAATCATCAAACAAACAAGAGAATCCGATAAAGCAATTACGCCAAAAATTAAAGACATTAATAAACCTCCCGAATTAGATACTAAGAAAATTATCGAAAAGATTGTAGCAAACGAGGTCCCAGCCAATTTTAAGCGTCAAAATTTGATTTTAGGTAACTTCGAAATTTACGGAGCAGTTATCAAGAAAGCTAAAATTTTCGGAAAAGAAGTAGAAGAGATCGATTGGGAACCAGTTAACTCCTTACCTCACGAAGTAGTCGAGCTAGATAATCGCACTTTAAGAATTTATTTCGATGGAGAAAATGGGACAATCAAAGGACTAGAAATACTTCAAAAAATGGGTGCTCCTCAAATTGAAAAAAAAGATAGCAAAATAGATTATAATAAATGGACAGTAAAAGATTTGAAGCAATATTGCCAAGAACGCAACATAAAAATACCATCGTGGTATAAAAAAGCAGATATTATAAAGCTTATTCAATACGGGCCCACTCAAGATGCTACTGAACAAAAAATTGACTATAACAAGTGGACGGTAAAACTACTAAAGGAATTCTGTCAAAAAAATAATATTAAGGTTCCATCTTCCTATAGAAAAGCGGATATCATACAACTTGTGAATGATTTTAATAATAGTATACCAAATAAAGATTAAATCAATTACTTTTTTAATAAATTTCTCCATATTTGCCCCCTCCATTCTCTTAAATAAATGCTTAAACAATATATTAAACGATGGAAAATCGTTTAATTCTTTATTTAGTAAATTTCTATTAAACTATATTTAGGGACTTTAGATAAAATAATCTCTCGTAATTTCATAATAAGAAATAATAGAAAATTACATTAAACTACAAAAATTTCAGAATACAAATAAAAAGCATTTAAATAAAAAATGAAGTAAAATTTACTGAAATCACTTAAAAAGTAAGTAATCTTATGAAAACAAAATCGCAGATTAATATTTTGACCTATATAGGCCGCAGAATATTAATTTCAATTCCTGTTTTATTTGGGATCATAACAATAGCCTTTTTAATTAGTAGGGCGGTTCCAGGTGATCCTGCTCTTAATAGGCTTCCTGTTCAAGCCCTTGGTAGATTATATGAAGCGGAACGAGAGAAATTAGGATTAAATCAACCAATTATTGTACAATATTTAATATTTATAAGATTAATATTAACCGGGGATTGGGGATATTCATTAGTAATATCACCAGATACCGAAATCTGGTTTCTGATATGGGAGCGTTTGCCAAGAACATTAGAACTTATCTTCATAAGCATGTTCATTGCAACATATATAGGACTTAAAATAGGGAAAAAAACAGCTTTTAAAAGAAATAAATTTCAAGATAGTATGAGTAGAGTTATACTTTATTTGATTATGGCTATTCCGGGATATTTAATAGCATTGTCTACTTTATATTATTTCTCAGCTACGGATATTAAATTATTTCCTTTTTGGGGCTATAAAACGCCAGGCATAGGAGACCCACCTACGATTACTTACTCTCGAATAATAGATTCACTATTAGTTTTTAGGTTTGATATTACAATTGATTATTTATATCATTTATTTGTTCCAATTATTACACTGGTTATTATTCAACTTGTAATAATAACTAGGCATACCAGATCAAGTATGATAACTATTTTACAGCAAGATTATATTCGAACTGCCATAGCAAAGGGAGTAGATGATAAAACAGTGCTTAAAAAACATGCACTAAAAAATGCTATTCCGCCTGTAATTACTCAAATTACAATGGGTTTTCCTACTCTACTTGGAACTATGATACCAATTGAAGTAGCGTTAGAGATTAAGGGGATTGGTCAATGGTTTAATAATGCAGTATACCTCAAAGATTATAATATAATTGTTGCATTAGTATTTGTATACGGAATAATAGCAATATCTTTCAATCTAATTGCAGATATTGCATATTCAATAGCAGATCCAAGAATAAGATATAAATAACCCCTAAAGAATTAACAGTGGTTATTAAAAAATTATCAAAATAATGAAAATAAAAAAATTACTAAATTAAATTTACTTAATCCTGAGAAGCGTAGAAATCGTCGAAATTCTCTTGTAATTGATCTATGTATAGCTTTCTCTTTCCAGGTATAACTTTTTCTGTAAGCATTTTTGCTTTCGCGTAGCAGGTGGCTGCTTCTACGCGCATTCCTAAGTGTTTATAAGACTTGGCTAATTTTAGAAAAGTGTGAAATGCGAACCAACCTCTTGGGTTAGCTTCTAAAGCCTGGGTAAATTTCTCGATAGCACCTTTATAATTTTCTGAGTTCATCAATACTTCTCCATAGGTATCATACAGGTTTGCATCGAGAGGATGGAGTTCGATAGCTTTTTCAATTGTCTCAATCGCTTCATCGTATCTTCCGATATTACTCAATGAAATGGCTCTATTGTTTAATAACCCTGAAGAATCCGGATAAAGGTCTAAGGCTTCGTCAAGAGTCTTGATCACTTCTAAATATTTACCCATCGTGTAATACGTAAAACTTTTCAGTTGATACAGCGACTTACGCTCCTGTGGAAATCTTTTCATCATCTCATCGATTAGTGCCATTAATTCACCTTTCATATTATCGTTCGGGAGATATAAGTAAATTTTTGTAGCATGGAAATCGTAGTGGTCAGGGCTTAGTTCAATTGCTTTTTCAATTTCAACTAAAGCCTCTACTATCCCATTTGTCTCATTTAAAATATAACTATAAAGTTGATAATACCTAGACAACTGTTTTTCACTCGGCTCCATTGATATCGCCTTCTCAAATTCTTCAACATAGAGCTTTTTGTCTGCTTTATTCGCGTCAAAATTGTATACAATGTTAAATCCGTGAACTAATCCAGTAATAATATGAGAAAGTGGGTGGTTTGCGTAATGAAATTTTACCTTGTTGACGATGTCTAAGGCTTTCTCGAATTTTCCTCGTGCTAAATACGAAAAGGATAGTATCAAATACGCTGCCGTATCAACACGGGGGTTACGCTTGAGTAAATTGAATTCAACTACCTGTTTAATCCAATCTTTTCCCTCTTTGTACTTATTTGTAACCGTGTATAATAGAGCTTTCATTACTGAGAGTTCCAAGTCCTTAGGATTTGCTTCAATTAATAAATTAATAAGTTCCAAAGGTTCGTCAATCGATTTTACACAGCACTCTTTGTCTGTTAGGAGGCACAGGAATTTAGTTCGTTGGAGCAAAAAATTATCAGGATGTTCAGCTAATGCTTCTTCAACAACGTCTAAAGCTTTATTGTGATCCAGATTTATTAATATTTGTGCTTTTTGAGCAATAAGCGACACATCGTAAGTCCTGCTTAACCCTGATTCGATTGTTTCTAAAGCTCTACTGTGATTACCCATAAAGAAATAGGTTATTGATTGAAATAAATAACCAATATATTCGTCAGGGTGTTTTATGATGATTTCTTCAGTTAGCTCGAGCGAATCCTCTAACTCTCCGTTGTATGTGTAAAATAAATCTTTCAGAAGCAATAACTCGATATCAGTTAAATTCTTTAGATTCTCTGTAAGTAAGTCGTTTACTTTAGATTGTTTCCCTCTCGTTAATTTATGTTCAATTTTTGTCAAAAATTCCGAATTCTTAGGAAAGTATGTCTTTTTGAACTGAGATGTTCTAATAAAGTTAATTTTAGTCAAATAGAATATGTCCAAAGTATCAAAAATTCTGTTGTGTAAGAAATAATACGCTTCGCTATCGGCTGGTTTGTTCATCGTACTCGCCGTATCAGATGTATCAAAACTTTGAATTACCTCGAAAACGTTTTGAAAGGCGATCCCTTTTATTTTATCTGTGTGGTTGATCAAATTCTTCTCGCTCTCAAATTTATAGGCCAAATGCTCGATATACTCGGGAATGAATTTTTTTAAAGCCGGTTTCAACTCGTCGTGGAATAAATTACTACACATTTCGCCGGTTATATCTTCAAGTAACTCGTTGATATCGGGTATGTGATATTGAACTCCATTTGCTTTCTGGAATTTACTCAAATACGTAAACTTCCTAATATAATCCTCGATAATTACATTGAGCATTTTTTCTAACCGCTCTTCTGCCTGAATGTAGTATGTGTATTTATTGCTCACATTTAATTTAAAGAAGCGTATCGGGTAGATGTTATCTTCAACGATCTTCTCAATGAAGAAGTTCAGTGTTGTTAGCTTTATATCGTATTCTAAAGCAAAATCTTTAGATGTGATGTAGTTAGGGTATTGATCCGGGTGATTAATAGCGAGATAAAGCAAAATTTTATCAAAATCCACCTCGTCGGATAAAGTGCTTTCAACCTTAGTATAATCCAACCTAAGTACCATATTCAAAAATCTGTATTTTATCCCGTCATCATAGATATCGTAATCGTTAAAAAACTCTGTTACCTTGTCTGTTATTACCTCAACTCTCTTAATCTCTTCGTTTAATATTGATTGGCGATCCAAATCGTATTTTTTTAACATATTAAAGTATTCTAGTTCACCTGAATTAGTAATCTGATACTCGCGGTTACTTTTTTCGATATAACCATTATCTAGTAAAATATTTATATTCTTTGACAATGAAGATTGATTAATTCTGAGTGGTTCCTCAAGGAAATCTGACCATTTACAATGGTGGTTATTATATAACATCCATAGAATCCAATCGTCGTAATTTCTCTTATTTGTTATAATCTCAGGTGGATAATTCAACGTTTTTTCTAGCGCATCTTTAACTTGAAGATCGGCATACTGTTGACGACCCTCAGCTGTAATCTTATACTTACCCTTTGTCTCCTTCTCAATAAAACCATTATTAATTAATATTGCAAGATATTTCGACAAAGTTGCTTGACTTATATTTACAGGATCCGATTTAAAATCAGACCATGAACAATGGTCGTTATTATAGAGCATCCAGAGTATAATATGCTCAAAATCTTTGTTGATTTTCATAGGAGTAATTATACCTTCAGGTGGAAATTTTGGTACACTCATGATTAAATAATGGTTTTGTATCTATATAAGGTTTTTTATTCGCATCGAACTTCGAAGTTCGTTCGAACTTCCTAAAGTTAAACTATATAAGAACTGCGAATCTAATAAAATTATCAACAAAAAAAGAACTTAAAAAAAAAAAAAGTAAAAAAGTGAAAAAAAATGGCACAAGCAATAGTAAAAAAAACCATTTCCAAAAACCATATGGAGTGCGACCTCCCAACTTTAGCCCAGAACTTAGCACTTGAGGTGCTGGAGCCTCAGGTGCTGGTTCAAATCAACGAAGAAGCGAAGGTTGAATCAAGTTTACTAAAGAACAAGTTTTTGAGAGTGTTCAATAATATTAAATATAACGCGAGGATTTCGGAAGAGAAAGTCTGTATAAATAATTATAAGGGGCAAGTAGACGCAAAGCTTCTTGGAGCTCGCAATTCCATGTTAAATTTCTAATTAAAAATATTTTTTTTTTAACCAGGAAAAAAACAAAAAAACCAGAAAAAAAAAACGAGGTAAAATAAAATGGAAAAGTATGAGGAAAGAAGAAGAATAATAATTAAGAACGCAGGGTACGTTCCTAAGCGTTTAGATTTTTAAATTAAATTTTTTTTAATTCAAGATTTAACCAAAACAAATAAAAAAAAACAAAAAATAAAAACGAGTGAAAAAAAATGAAAAGAAAAGAGAGAATATATAACAAAGCGATCCTAAACCCTACGGGATATAATACTGCAACATTAAGATTTTAAATTAATTTTTTTTTAATTTTTATTTTTAAACATTTTAGATAGTTCTTTAAACTGTTTTCGCCCATTTTTAGAAATTAAGTAGCGACCTTCTTCTATTTTGAAAATAAATCCCTATCAGAGAGCAGACATAAATATTTTGATATATTTGGTTGAGAGAAACTGAGAGGTTTGTGATTTACGATATTGAAAATTAAAAAAAATTAAATTTAATTAAAATTTTAACTAAATACACTGGTTCCTTCCTGCTCTAAGAGATTTCGAATCTTTGTGAGATAACTTCTTTTATAAAGTTGAAGCTTTGATTCAGAAAAAGGTAATAAACTCCAATAATAGACCAGAATCTCTTCAGGATGTAATCTGTGCTGGTTGTTGTAAGGGTCGATTTCTTCGCACAAGTCAAACAATTTTTGGGGAGCGTTAATGAATTTTGGTCGATTGTTTTCATATAAAGGCAAGCATTTATTATCTTTCATTTCAGACTCAAGAAAAGTAAAACGGAAATATTCAAAGAAGTACCCACCATTATAAGGGGTTTTTGAATAGAGAAAAGGAACTGCTTTTATTTGAGCCCCGTTGATCTGAAATTCTACATAGGAATTCTTCCCAATAGTATCAGGATTTGACACATATAGGTGTTTATATTCTTTAGGGATATCTAATTCAGGACAAGCTGTAAATCCTAGTTTAAGATATAACTCATTCCTAAATTTTGGGTTAGTAGTGCTAATTACATGAAAAAGTTCGTGTGCGATTAGTTCTTTTAATTCGTCGTATGGCCATTGAACCATAGAAATTGGGACGTAGATACACGTATTCCTCGTATAAGCAGCATCACATTCCTCTCGACCTGTAGTTTTTATAAGCTTAACGCTGTCCAATAAGTATTCTTTGTACGGCGCGTAGCAAATGTCCAATTCACTGAAAATTCTATTAACGATAGTTTCCTCAGAATTTGTCCATTCAACCGTTTGTCGGGAAAGAAATTCCAATAAGTCTTCTTTCGATACCTTTTCCGTGGTTCCTAAGCGAGACTGTAAATCAAACTCGCTAAAATTAGAAATATAATCGTCTTTTTCGGCGATTATGGAGGATGCTATTTTTGCATCAATAAGTTCAGCCTTCAAATACATTTCACCCTAGTAAAAAATGCAAATGGATTTAATGATGAAAATTATGAGATTGTATTTAAAAAAACAGAGGGTAAAAAATTAGTATTCAGTCGAAATTGATATTAAAACCTCTCCTTATTTCCGTGATTTATGATATTATTTTTTTAATATTTAATATTTATATGGTATGTATGGGTAACTGTTATTTAGCAAACAAAATATGGTTAGAGAGTATTACTAATTGTCTAAAATCTAAATCTACAAATTAGCTAAAGGTGGGAAAGAAATAGTAAATAATAGATTAATAAAAAAAATAACTACAAGAATACTAACAGATAGTTCTGAAATTTTAACATATTTGCAATTTGGAACTAATATTCCAATTCTACCCGATCTTTCAAAATACATTTTACATGATCTGGAGTACTTTAAAGCAAAATCCATTTTGCTATTAGAAGGTGGAAATCCTGCTGGACAAGTATTAGTATATGATGATGGGCGAGATACGTTATTTTTTGGATATTTTGGCATATTGAACCATAATAGTGCTAAAATAAATTTTCTAATTGATGAACTTATTAAATATGCGAAAGAAAAAGATTTAAAATTTATAAGAGGACCAATCAATATACCGGTGATTATTTATGGATGGGGTTTTATGACAGAAGGAAGTTTAGAAAATTTGTTTATAGGAAAACCCGTGAATCCTCCAATATATCCAAATTCATTCTTAAAGAAGAAATTTTATGTAAAATCTGAACAGGTGACTTGGTTAGGTCCCCGTTTACCTCGATTTGATCCATGGAAACTCAAGAAATATGATTATAGTGATTACGAATATTTTTACCCTAATGATATCGCTGATTTTAAAAAGTATAAATCCGAATTTTTAAGAATTCACGCAGAAAACTTGCCCCTCTCCGCTCAAATTACTCCGAATATAAGTGGGGTTTATGATAGTTATGTAGATTTTGTTTTTAGATATGGATTTAACTTTATGGTTTTTTTTGTAAAATTTAAACCTACAGAAAAAATTGTTGCGTGTGGAGCTTATTTACCAAATCCTTTTAGAAAGGATTCAAAAGGAAACTACGATTCTTGTGTGATTTATACATGGGCAGTTGAATCTAAACATAGGCGTAAGGGGTTAGGGATGCTAATGTATGGGGCTACTTCTCAATTACTTTGGAAACATAAAATTAAATTTGGTATCGGACCTATGCCTAAAAGTAATACTGCCAATATGGGTTTTGCGGTGAAACTTGGTGGTGTTATTAGTAGAACTCATCTTATTTTTGAATACAAGGTATAATAAAAATAATAGGTTATGCTCATAATGTAGATAGGAGATATTAAATAATGACAAAATCGGCAGGATTAGACTCATAAATCTAAAGAAAATGAAGGAAATTAAATATTATATTGATATAAATTAAATCATAAAGGGAAATTAGAGCGAAATGAAGTTCCTTTTTTTCCTTTAATCAAATCTTTAATGTCCTGTTCTATTAATCTAAAATTATTATCTCCTTCAACTTTAATTTCATATATTGGTTTAAAATTCTTTTTGTTTTGAGTATCAAGATTATTTTCGAATAAACGGATTAAATAAGAACAAGGAGCATCAATAATTGATATTATTATCCGCTTCCTATTTTCTTCTTCATTAGCATTAAATTTTACATTTTGTAAAGTGATTTCACACATATTTACGAATCTTTTAATTTTTAATTGATAATTATTATCCAGTTTTTCTAATGCCGCTAAAAGATTCAAAACATTATCGGGAATATCATCTATCGCTTTAATATAATCATCCTAAATTAATAATTTAAAAAATTTCTATACAAACCTATTATGAAAGAATTTCTTTATAAATTCAATTTTTCAAGGATTAAAATAAATAAGTCGGGAAAAAAGAATTGCTATTTGATTTTAGAGTTATTTTAATTAAAAAAAAATATTTTTTTATAACTCACGCCCGATTCCATAATAAATAAAAATTGCTGAGGAGATCATTAAAAAAAAAGTAATTACAACCCACACCGACCTAAAAAGAGGGTCTTGCCACGTGATATAAAGAACTGCCCCATAAAGTATTAAATACATCCCAAAAACACCAATAATAAAAGTTACGAGTTTCTTCTTTAGTATTTTATCTTGAAATGTTTTTATTAAGCGTCTTGAATATATCATTGTTGGTATAACAATACATACTGTAAAAAAAATATAAATACACATAAAAAAAGTCCAACTATAAATCGGTCGCCACTGTTCGGTAAATGTAATTCCATTGGGAATAAAAAAAATTAAACAATTAACAAAACCGTAAATTATTGTAATAATCAATTGTTTTTTTATTGTGAATATAAATTCAAGCTTAAGTATGCTAACTATAAATGTAAGGATAAAAATAGGTGAAAACAGCATTGGAAAAAATGTGAATAAGTAAAGTATTTGTAACAACAACACATTGTCAGGTATAAATGCTGCTATTACAATAAAAATTGCATTAAATATCAGTCCGAAAGCTGTAAAAAAATAAACCATGCTTAAAGTAATAATGGGACGCGGTCGGTTACGTATTAGTAATTTTACCGCGATAAACAAAAATATACTTGCTACAATCAACTGTGGGATAAAAATGGTTAATATTCTTGACGGATCGATTGATTGTAATATCATTGTTATAACACTAAGATTTATTAACCAGTTAGTTAATTTAATATATTATTTCTATATTATTTATTGTTCAATCTTTTATTTAAGTGTAATAATGTGGGAATATAAATTAAATGTTTATTTGTATTTAGAATTTGAAATTTATTGATTTTGATTGAAAATAATCATATCCAATTATTTGGGGGGCAAGAATCATCCTTTTTATTTTTAGAACTCCCGAAAAAATCACCTCAAAAGTAAGATACGAAGCAGCTATTCTTACTATAGGTGCCATTGATATAAAAGGAAGATTTCCTGAAAATATTCCGTCAATAGCACCTTTTTCACGATCATAGTGAGAGATTAGTTCGGGGAACTGTGTCAATTTATCTAGAACCTGCCTTTTAATTTCAAATAAAACCGATTTTGATTGATAAATTTCGGGAATTGTCATTTTTTTTGTTGTAAAGCCGTAGCAAGTCTCGTAATCCTGGCTTTCAGGAGTAAACCACCACGCCCAGAGGTAAGGCACCGCCCATGCCTCTAGCATTAAAATCTTTAATTCTCTACATTTACGCGAAATCAGTATAGAAGCAATAGGATCATCTAAAGTTAAAGCCACAACGGAAGAACCCTCTATAATATTTAATACATTTCGCTCGTTAACTTCGTAATACTTACATACATTAATATTGGGGTTAATATTCTTTATTAATTTTTCAACTACATCGACTTTATATTTACCTATATCTGCTCTTACGCATACTTGTCTGTTTAAATTAGATTCTTCAAACTTGTCGTTATCGCAAATAACAAGATTTTCACATCCAGAACGAGCAAGTTGTTCCGTCAGAGGTCCACCAAGACCTCCTTGACCAAGGATTGTAATTCGAGCTTTACGAAGTTGTTCTTGTTCAAGAAATGTTACGAGCCCGATATTTCTATTAATTTGATTCCAATACGACTGAGACCAATTTTTTGGTCGTTTATCTTCAAACATAATAATCTGATTTTAATGATTAAATAACACATTTCAAGTTATTATACACTCTATTGCAGTTTTGGTTTAACTAATTCCCTTACTCTATAATCCTTGAACTGATTTTCATCGGAGATATGCTAAAACATATTTTCCATTTAATAAAAAGAATTTACGTTTTTTTTATTTCTTTAAAGTATTTTATAATTTTAAGAAACTCTGCCGTTTCTGGAATTAATTTGATATCTTTATTTGATACTTTTTCGTGATACACAAACAATACTTGGTCTTCATAGGAATTTGTCGCTTTATTGTACTTGAAAGCGGGAATGTAGCCTGTTGGTTTAAATCCAGCATTAAAGAAAATCGTTTGATGTGCGGGATCATAAGCGGATAAATATGCTTCAAAATAGCGTAGTTTCAATTCCTGAGTTATTGATTTTATCTCTTCTATAAACACATATAACTCCTCTAAATTTGAAACTTTATAAACCACTTTTTCTGCGATACAGATATTATCGTAGTGTAAAAATTCAAAGAAAGAATTAGTTCCTTTTATCGAAATTGTAATTAGTTCGTTACCAAACTTGTCTCTTTCAACCTTTCTCTTTAGAAGCGAGTTTATGTTTACTATTTTATCCTTATCCAATTTCGACTCTAAAGTATCGTAACTCTTTATCGTAGGCAGTTCTAAACTATATTTTTGAAAAGCGTAAAAATAACAGAATATCGCCTGAGATATTATTTTAGGTTTTTCAGAGCTTCTGTAATTAAATAGCGATTTCCGATTGTAAATAGTAAATAAGATTTCTGATTCAGAATGGTTAAAAAATATGTCCTTATTAGGAAAAAACGCTGTTGGGTTAAATCCTGTTAACTTTGCTATATATTGTATACTAGAAAAACTTGAACGAATTTCAGCAAACCAAATTAATATTTGATCTTTAAATTTGTACATAGGAGCTATCACACAAGCGATACTCGCAGTGGATATGTCTGCTTCATGTTGATAATTCTTTCTAAAGGCGAAACCAAAAAAATTTCCGATTTTATTTTTAAAATCAAGGTGAAAGCCAATACATCCTATTGCTTTATCGGGTTTAAATCTAAAAATTATCCAATAATAATTAGGACTTCTTATCATGCTCCGAACCTCAGAGATATCCTCCATTCTTTTATAAGGATAAGTATTTTCGTAAACTTCCTTGAAGATATTTGTGATTTCCTCTGCGTCCTCTTCTGTGGCAAACTTTAATGAGGGTATTTTCTTTCCGTTCCTTCTGGAGTTTTCAAATTCATACCCTTTTTCTAAATCCATTTCCCTTGAGTAAGGATAATTATTGAGCATATCCTCAATAGTAATGATATCCTCTTTAGATTTAGAAATATTTTTAGAAAACATAATTAAATGGTTATCCATGAGCTACTTAACATTATTATTATTTTATTATTAAATTTATGGAATATATAGAGGATAACTTATAATGACAACTTATAAAGGAAAAATTTTCGTCAACAAAAAATGATTAAGTTGTTTAAATCTAATTAGTTACCAGTTACTAGATGTATAACTCGTTTTTAAAATTGTCAAAAGAGAGCTTAAAATTAAATTTTAAAATTAAGATTATTACTATTGATTTTAATTACTACTTCGGAATAATCTTCAAAAGGTTCATTTTTTACACGAATCAAACTTGGAAAGAAATTTCTACAAGATTGTTGAAAAAAATCTTCACCAATTTTTTTAATCGTTCGAAGTTTGAGTAAAGTTCACGATTCGAAAATATTAATAGCATCATACTTATCAGATACTAAAAGAAATGGAATTTTAGTATTTAAAATCAAATTATTAGGAGTTTTGAAAAAGAATGGAAGAATTAACTACGAAAAAAACGTTTAGGCATTACCTTTATTTTATGTTTGGGCAACAGTTTTCGCTGTAAGGCTCAGGGATTGTAGGTTTTGTAATAGCTTGGTGGATTACGATTGAAACACAGAGTGCTATATTTCTTTCAATCGCAGTATTTTTAATATTTTTACCTCAAGTTATTGTTACGCCATTTGCAGGCGTTTTAGCTGATAGGATGAACCGCAAAACGATTATCTTTATGGTAGATTCTCTTCAAGCGGTTTTAACTTTTGGTCTGTTTCTATTTTTCTTTATAGGATATATCAATATTTGGTTGATATTTGTAATACATACTTTGCGCAGCGTTCTTTTTGCGTTTCAGGTGCCCGCATTTCAAGCGATTATTCCATCTATGGTCCCAAAAGAAAGATTAACTCGAATTAATGAACTTAATTTTCTTATTTCGGGAGTGGTTTTTATAATAGGACCCTTATTATCTGCTATACTTTTAGAGTTGTTTCCAATAACATTCATCTTTTTAATCGATGTTCTAACCTTCGTTATAGCGCTTATTCCGTTGCTATTAATAACAATTCCCAATGAAGCGAAATCCTCGAAGGAGTCAGAATCAGAAAAGAAATCGTTCACGAGAGAATTTAAGGAAGACTTCCTTGTCGTAAAAGCAATCCCAGGTCTTTTAAGCATGATAATATTTGCTATGATTTTTAACTTCATAAATAGACCTTTTAACGTATTATGGCCTTACTTTATAAACATAACCCATGATGGAACAGCGTTGCATTTGGCGTTTCTTTTTGGTTCTATGCAGATAGGAAGACTACTTGGCTCTTTAATTACGTCACTCAAAAAGGAGTGGAAACATAAGATCAAAATTAATCTAATTGGAGCGACGATATTTTTTGCCGCGTATTTACTAATAAGTATTGCACCCTATCGAAATTTTAATTTAATGATGATTGGTGGATTCCTCGGTGCGATAATATTTCCCATAACAGTAGCTACTTACTTAACGATATTACAAACAGTAATTCCTTCGGACAAAATTGGAAGAGTTATGTCAATAGACCATACGATTTCTATGGCAATAGCTCCTATTGGTGCTCTAATGGCTGGGTCTATGGCGGATTTAATTGGTATAAATACGCTATTTACGATTTGCTCTTTAATGGGTATTTTTTATCCCGTTCTCTTATGGTTTTTCACAAAGATTAGATATCTTGAACATACTCGAGAAGAGGATATAAAAGTTGTGCCTCAAGAAGAAATTATAGAATTAAAAGCTCAAGAAGCTTAATTTTAATTTTTTTTATTTTTTTTTATCTAAAAATCAGGTTAAATAATTTTTTATAAGACTATAGTAATAATTATACTATGGAGAACAAAGTAGAAGGAAAAGTAAATTCCGAATTCGAGCAGAAGAAAGGGCAAGTTGTGGAACTACCCATTTTAGACTTCCTTAAAATTAATTTTATTAGCTTCTTGGTTCCTCTTTATGCATGTTTAGGGCTTTTTTTACTATTTGAATATGGTTTTATTACCAATTTTTCAATTCCACAAATAATTCATTTCTTAATACTCCCTGGTTTCCTACTATTTCTTTATTTTATTTATCTTATTTTGTTAATTGAGTTCACAGCATTATGGGCTCGACGATGGAGTAAAAAATCACCTCCCAAAGAAGGAGTTTTCAAACGGATTTTAGATGATGTTAATAGCGAAGAAGGAAAGATGATGAAGTACTACCACAAAAGAGGATTTATAATAAAATATCCAATGTGGTTGACTTCCAAATCGCCTTTTCCTTGGCTCGTGAATCGCACGCTAAGAAGGATTAGTCACAATAAAATAGGAAAGAACGTAATTTATTGCGATTCCTACGTAGGTTTAGAATTCACAGATTTAGGAGATAACACCTTTTTCTACCCTACGGCTGCATTATCGAGTCACGCCGTCAATACAATCTTTGGAAAGATAAGTATGATGGAAATAAAACTTGGAAAAAACACGACATTCTATCCTGGAATAATTGCCGGTCCCAACGCTTTAACAAAGGATAATAACGTTATTTTTCCAAATACGGTATTACATAAAAATTGGAGAGGGAAGCCAGATAAATACTATTACCAAGGAAGCCCCGGAAGACCTATAGAAATCAAACATTTGGAAAAAAAGTAAGAGCTTTCTTACAATTTTATTTTATTTTAAATTAAGAAGTTTGTATAGTTTCAATTTTTGGGAACTTTCCATGCTTTTGCAAGAATTCTCGATAATAATTCACTTTATCTAAAACAGAACCCGCAAGTTCTAACGATTCGAAAACAGGAACGTTGCGATTTAACAATTTTAGTTTAAATTTGTATCTACTTTTATAAGCTTCGAATCCTTCGTTTATTTTTAACATAACGCAATACATTGGTTTTGTACACGCGCTTTTTGCTTTAGAAATAAATCTTATAAATTCTTTGTTTAAATCGAGCCCTTTATACCCCAATTCGTCCAAAATTTCTTCAAACCCTCCAAATCTTTCGGGATCTTTAACGAAGATAATAGAAGAAATGTTAGGGTCTTTATCTAGAGCTAAAATTGTACGATAATAGATGTTTGGTTGGATTCCCATTCCGCCTAAATCTATTGGATTTGTTAAGTTAGTATTTACATCTGGGATGAATCTTTTCATTTTATTCATTGTCTTCTCTGTTAATTGGGGTATTTTTAAATTAAATTTTTCTAATATGTCTATTGCCTCAATCGTGGAACCACCACCAATTCCAATCACCCCTACATTGCGCGTGTCTGGTAAGCGAGTTAGATTAAAGGCAGAGGCTAGCGCGGCAAGCTCGTTTGAATTACTTGCTATACAACTACCTGTTTGCGTCCCTACTGCCTTCCAAATTTCATTGTTCCCGGCTAAACCTCCAGTGTGAGATAAAATTGCTTTCTTTGTTGCTTCACCATATCCAGCCCTCCAAAGAATTACGGGTTTCCTATTTAAATTGCATTTTTTAACAATTCCCATAAATTTCCGTCCCTGTTCGATTGATCTCAAGTTCTCAATGTACAAACCAATAATTTTGGTGTGTTCATCAGTTAAGAAATATTCTAAAAATTCTACTGGAGATAAATCTAACGAATTACCAATTGAAATCGATTTTGAGGTGTATAATCCATATGAAACGATAAGCTGAGAGATATTTTGAGCAATTCCACCAGATTGAAATATTCCACCAAAGTTGCCTGCTTTTCTGGATTGCGCAAAGGCAAAATAGAGACCTCCTTTTGGATTGTATACGCCGATACAGTTAGGCCCTATAATTCGAATGTTATATTTTCGAGCTACTTGTATAGTTTGGTTTTCCAGCGTCGCGTTTCCTACCTCGCGGAAACCGGAAGAAAAAATTGTGCAAAACGGGACATTTCTCTGACCGACTTCCTCCAATAATTTAGGAACCAGACGTGAAGGGACAGCTAATATGACGTAATCAATGGGTTCTGAAATATCTAAAATAGAGTTATAGACTTTATAACCTAAGAGCTCTTTTCCAGCTAATCGAGGATTAAATAAATACATCGGTCCTCGAAACTTATCTTTCATTGCCCGGACGAAAAAGCCCCCACCTGCTGGATCCCAGCTCGCTCCAATAATTCCAATAGATCTTGGAAAGAATAATCTATTAAAATCAATTTTTGATTCTTGTAATGTAGACATGAAGAAAATAACCAAAATGGGTTTAAAAGATTAATGAATAAAATAGAACTTGACTAAAATATTTTATTATACTTTAAAGGGGAAGCTATCTTAGAAAATTATTAGGTGACTCTTCCTAATAATTCATTAGCCATTGAAATATCATCAGTAATAATTCCATCGACCCCAAGTTCTATTAAACGCTCCATAACATCCTTATCGTTTACGGTCCAAACATTAACTTTAAGATTGTTTTTATGAGCAAAATCAACGATTTCTTTGTCAGCTATATTATAATTTGGATGAATTGAGTAAAACTTTTTATCTGCTGCTTTTAAAATCTTTCTTTTAATTTGGGGAACTCGTACAAGATCTGTGGATAACAAAACGCCGAGCTTTATTTTAGGCTCTAATTTTTTCAACTTCACTAACTCGCCAAATGCAAAACTGCTAACAATTGAAGTATTTACAAGATTTTCCTCTTTCATAATTTTAATCAATTTCTCAAGTAGACCACTAGTTTTAATTTCTATTTGCAAACACACTTTCTCTTTTGCAATTTTAATTAATTCTAATAAAGTAGGTATTTTTTCGCCTTCGCCAGCATCTAATTTTTTAATTTCTTCCAAAGTCATATCTTTAATCAATCCATGGACGCCTGTAATACTTAAGGTATCTGAATCGTGAATTATGACAATTTCGCCATCTTTAGTTTTATATATGTCAAATTCTACCATATCAGCTTTTAATTCGATTGCTTTCTTAAAAGCCATTAAAGTGTTTTCAGGGGCGATCGCGTTTGCGCCTTTATGTCCAATTACTAAAATATCTTTTTTTTCTAATGTCATAAATAAAATCCCTTCAAATATTTAAGATTCGAATTTAAGAAAATGATTTTAAGATTTCTTTCGTATGGGAAATATCATCAGTGATTATACCATCAACACCTAACCTTATAAGTTTCTTAATAACCACCTTAGAATCAACCGTATACGGAAAAACTTTTATGTTATTAGCGTGAGCAAAATCTACAAACTGCTGATCTACCATCATAACAAAGGGATTAATCGCGTAAAGGTTATTATCTATGCAATACTGAATCATTTCTTTTTTTGTATCCCAATCATTCTTTATAGTGCTTGTAGTTGGTTCTAGTGAAGCTAATTTTAGGGAGGGCTCTAACTTTTGAATTTTTAATAGCTCATCATGTATAAAGGAACTTACCAATGTTGTGTCTAAAATATCATAATCTCTAAAAATACGAATAACTTTTTCTACAATTCCTTCTACTATGATTTCGCAATTTAAACCAATCTTATTTTTTGTCAGTTCAACTAATTCTTGCAAAGTGGGAATTTTTTCGCCATCTCCAAAGTCTAATTTTCTCAATTCGTTTAAAGTCATATCTTTTATTAATCCATCTTTACCAGTTATTCTTTTAATGTCTTCGTCATGTGTAACTACTAGATATCCATCTCGAGTTTCTTGGACATCAAACTCCACATAATCGCCTTTTAATTCAATAGCTTTTTGAAACGCTTTTAGTGTATTTTCGGGTGAAACAGAGCTTGCACCACGATGTCCTACTATTAGAATTTTTTTTTCGCTTTCAATCATCTTATAAATCTTACTTAAAACTTAAACTTGCTAAGGAAATTTAATATTACTTTTTAATTAAATTTTATTTTAGCAAATTAAAAACTATTAACTCCGAAAAACTCGACTTCTGATTATTTATACTTTCACAAACAAATTTCTCATAACCAAATTATTAGTTATACAATAAGATTGTAAAAGAAAAATTTAAATACTCAAATACGGCAACAAGTATTGGTCGCCATTAAATTTATAAATATAGAATATTTTAATAATTAATTGATAGAAGATTATTGTATAATACTAACAAGTAAATATAGAGAGATAATTTTTAAAGAAAAAAATTTGGTGGTCAACGAAACTATGAGATTTTGCCCAGATTGCGATAACATCTTGATACCTAGAAACAAAAAGCTATTCTGCAAAGCGTGTGAGAAAGAATTCGAGATAGATCCAAATAATAACGATTATAATATAGTTAAAACGATAAAACACGATGATAAAGAAGCAGCTCCTATAGTGGTAAAGAAAGTCCCTACACAATCGAAAATTTCATCTCAAGATAGGAAAGCTTTTGAAGAGTTCTTCGATGCGGGCGATGTAAGCGATTACTAGTTTTGCGGAGAGAAACTATTATACTCTATTCGTTCCATCTTCCTCGTTTTTAATTTTAGATTTTGTTAAAAAAAGATATTTTTAACTTTCATATTAGATTTAATTTAAGTGGGATTTTTTTTTTAACGATTTTGATAATAGTAATGTTGAAAGTTGATTAAAATGGCTGAAGAAAAAAAGAAACGGTTAAAAGGTTTTGCTAAAGTCGTAGCTAAAGAGGTCGAAGTTTTAAATACTATTGAGCAGTTCAAGGAAGATTTTAAAGATTCTGAATTAAAAATTCTCTTAAACGCCAAAGATGGAAAATACGCTGCTTTGTTAGTAATCGAAAAAGGCAAAGTTTTTGTGGAGAGTATTGAAAACAACCCAAAGGAAAACATCAAGAAGAAGAATGCTGGATGGGATGGTTTATTACAAACAAAGACCGAAGTGTTTGTTGACCTCTTGGGAGGAGGTGATATTTCAATGGGATCAATTATTTGGAAAATTCTCACCTTTCGAATCAAAATTAAGGGAATTAAAAACGTTCTAACTCTATTGAAATTATTTGAATATGAATAGACTTTTGTTAGAAGTTCATAAAATCTAAATTAAAGATAAGAATTTGATTTTTTCTTTCTTCTATTTTCTAATTTTAAATTTCTAATTTGAATACATTAATTAATGATAACATTTTTTCTTTTAATCCTTCAGAGGGCTCATCTTTGATAGATTGAATAAGTACATTTTTATCTTGTTCAGAGATATCGTGAAATCTATCAAGAAATAGTCTCAAGTAGAGAATTTTTTTTGATGGATTTTTCTGGATATTGGAAACGAGATTATCAATTATGTAACTGATTGAAATAAGTTCTGAGCTTGTCGATTCAGAAACACAAATATTTTCTTTAGAAAAGCCATGTTCTTTAATAATATTATTTTTTTTAATAATATCGCTGGTTATCTCTTTGAGAAGATCATTTCGTGAGGTGATTGTTAAGTTTGAAAGAAATTCTTCCATTTCTCTGGTTTTTTTCTCAATATCCTTAATCATCAACAGCGTTTTGTTTACTTTTTCCTGATTCATATATAGACTAGACTTGTCTAAATTTTTAAATTTTTCCTTACTTATTTTAGTTGTATGGATAAACTTATAGTAGGAGACATCTAAACGTTCGAATAAATTAGAACCTTAAGGTTTAAAGCCTTTTTATACTTTCTTTTCTTACAACATTAAAATTTGTTTAATCACATATTAGATTATTTTTAATTATTATTATCAAATCTAAATTTTTTAATTTTAACGGGTTAACATTTATGTCTGAATCAAGAATCATAAAAAAGACTCCTGAAATGGAAGATTACGAAGAAGAAACGGGAAAATTAGCAATATGGAAAGGTAAGGTAAATAAAGATTTTAAGAAGTGGCAAATAAAGAAGCAAAAAGATTCGATTAAAAAAGCAAAAACAGAAACGCTCTCATTATCTCGTCAAGAAAGAAAACAAGTAAAAACAGATTTGAAGCAACAAAAAGAAGTAGGGAAAGATTACGAACATCTAATTGTTGTTGAAAATTTACACAAAACATATTTGCTAGGGACGACAGCAGTGGCAGCTCTCCGTGGCGTCGATTTAACAATTGATAAAGGCAATTTCATTGATATTATGGGTCCTTCTGGAAGTGGTAAGACAACTCTCTTGAATCTAATTGGTGGTCTTGACACTCCTACGAGAGGAAAAATCTTTTTAGAAGGTCGTAATATTTCTATGCTAAATGATAATGCTTTAGCAGAAATAAGAAGAGAACGAATAGGATTTGTCTTTCAATTTTATAATTTATTACCTCAGATGACATCTTTAGAAAATGTAATGGTTCCTTTACATTTTTCAGGTAAATTAAGTAAACGAGGAAAGAAAAAGAAAGCTTTGGATTTATTAGATCTTGTTGGTTTAGAAGAACGTTCACATCATACTCCTTCAGAATTAAGCGGCGGAGAACAACAAAGAGTAGCAATTGCGAGAGCTTTTGCTAACGACCCAGCCTTAGTAATTCTCGACGAACCGACCGGCGACTTAGATTCCAAGACCGGAATTATGATTTTGAACCTTATTAGAGATCTGAATAAAAAAGGAGCAACATTTATATCGGTATCTCACGATGCAGCAGTTTCTGAATTCGCTTCTAAAGTTTTTCACATGAGAGATGGAAAGTTAACCCATGAAGGTAAAATTGGAGGCTTGAAAGAAACAGAAACCATGCAAATAAGAAGAAAACAAGAAGCCGAAATAAATAAAGAAAAATGTAAAAATTTGATTTTTAGATTTTTGTTCGCAAATCAGGGGAAAAATAAGATTAATGTAAGCGATATTAAAGATTCTATTCCAAATCCAATTGTTATGAACTTACCAGAACATTTTAACGATATTTTGGCAGAATTATTACAAGAAAATAATATTAACGGAAATATTACAGGAGATATATTGTTCTTAAATTAAAGTAATTCATCTATATGAATATTTAATACAAATATAGAAATTTTTTAGTTCAAATGCCCAATATTAGATTAGTATTTAAATACGCATTTAAAGACCTTTTACGTCATAAAGTTAGAACTTCATTAGGTATAATCGGGGTAATGATTTCTGTAGGACTTTTAGCATTAGTTCTATTTTTATCTGATTCTATTTCTGTAACATTTGTTGATTACCTTAGTATAGACGCGGGTCAGCAGGACTTTAATATCCGCGTAAGACATTACAATGGTGAGCCCAGTAATCGTTCTAATTATTTTGATTATCAACCATTAGTAGAAACAATACAAAACGATTTGGATGAAATCGGAGGCTTCATACCAAGAATGAGCTTATGGGGTAATGTAAACGTTTCTAAAGGGTTCGAAACTCAAGAATTGTTTAATGAAAGAGTAGGAGTATCTATCTCAGGAATAAATTTTACTTTGGAAAATAAACTGAGATTTGGTAGTTTTGTTAAACCCGGTTTAAACGAATTGTTAGATTTATCGAATCTACCCTTATATCACTGCGCTATTTATTCTGGTTTCAACGATGATATCAAATACGCGGAAAACGATACAATTGAAATAAGGATGGGTTTGTGGCATGGTGATGAATATTTATACAGAGTTCAAAATTTTACAATTGATAGGATTTTTGATTTTCAATTAAAATGGCCAATAGGTTACGAAAATAGACCATTAATAGTTGTTGATATTAACACGCTTTATGACCTTTTTGGTAATGAAAAGTTTAATGGAAAATGTAATGAATTAATTCTTACATTAAAAAAAGGTCTAAACTTGTATGACGCAAGAGATATTGAGGGTTCTGAAAACATAGTGAAAGACTTAGCTGGTGAAATCCAACTTTTAATCGGAATTAATGAATATAACATCGATCTACCCAAATTAAATATATTAGGTTTTTCAGAATATTTGAGCGTTGGAATCACGATAATCTTTGTTTTTGTATCAATGATCTCGATGTTGATATCAGGAGTGTTAATCAACGGAATACTTAAAACATCTGTAGAAGAACGAATAAGAGAGTTCGGAATCTTTAGGACCTTAGGTGCTACTAAGAAATATAATCTGATAATAGTATTAGTTCAAGGAATGATCCTATGTAATTTTGGAACGATATTAGGTATTATTTTTGCCCAACTGGCAACTCAATACGTAGTGCTCCCTATCGCGGGGGCTGTAGTGGCAGAATCCATACCTGGTTTAGCAGGCAATTTATCGTTTTCTATTACATTTTTGTCTATATTATTTTCATATATTATAGGAGTAAGTGTTGGGCTTATAGTAAGCATCTCTCCAGCGTTAAAAGTAATGAAACTTCAATTAATTGAGTCAATTCATCCATATCGTAAGGAAGATGTGTTATATAGGCTTCGAAAAAAGGCTCCTGTAAATTATAAATTATTAGTAGTTGGTATTATCTTAGCTGCTAACGGTGCTTTTGTTCTTTTTGTTATTCCAAGAATAATGACAACTGGAGATTTTGCGCTAATGTCAGGTGTATTAATAGCTCTCCTTATACTGTTTTTAATCGGAATGACACTAGCTGGACTAGGATTATTACCTTTAATTTTAAGATTTTTTATTGAGTTTTTTCACATGTTTAATAAAAAACTAGCACCAGTGTATAAAATATTCATATTTAGATATGCGAGGAGAAATTCGAGCACAATTGTTACTTTTGCTTTTACTTTTTCTTTCGTGATATTTACGGCAGGGGCATTTAGTTTTTTGTCGAGTCAAACAGTGCTAGGTGCAAATCTTAGCTATGGTGCCGATTTAGTGATAGAAACGCAAGGTTGGTCCGAGGCGGAAGAAGTAGAAGAGTTTGGTTTTGGAGGTATGGGTGGTGACTTAACAAGTATTTCAATTAACGAGCTTAAAAGTAGTCAAGATAATGGATATTCTGTAGATCCAAACAGAATCTTAACAAGCGACTTTAAATTTGAATTGCTAAAAATAGAGGGCATAGAAAGAGTATCTACGGTAATCGCAAGCCCTTTCCATTTGACGCAAATTTACTCAGAAGAAGGTAAAGAATTCACAGCAGAGATTGGAGATTACGCAGGTTTATCCGGTCATGAAATTAGTTTAATAGGAATTGATGAAGTATATCCTTCTACAATTAAAACTGAATTTATAGAATTTACTCAAGGTGATCTTTTATCGTCTTTTGAACAACTTTTTGAGGAACAAGAGGCATATACATGCATCATTTCCGAAGGTATTTCTGTAAGTTTAGATATGCATTTAGGCGACATTGTACGAATGGTAATTCAACTCGGCGACGAATCTGAGATATATCCGTTTAAAGTAGTTGGTATAGCAGCCGTTATGCCAGGTTTTTTTGCGGAATTTGGCAGATCAAGCGCATCGGCACATATGGGAGGAGTTATGATTTCACAAGATGTTTATATGAATATTATGGATATCCCTCCTATCCCGTATTTAGATAAAGTATTTATTAAACTCAACTTAGATACTCGAAGTTTTTCAATTAAAAGCCAATTAGAAATAGAGAACGAACAAAATTATGATTTTGATGTTATTAGCTTACAACAAGAGGTTACACAACAACAATTATTTTTCACGATTATAGATGTATTTTTTACGATAACTTTAGACGCAACGATAGTAATATGCCTTTTTGGATTGCTCTCATCTTCTTATTCTACAATAATAGAAAGAAAAAAGGAAATTGGAATCATCAGAACCTTAGGGTTGAAAGGAAAGGAAATAACTAAACTGTTTACTATCGAATCATTAATTATAATGTTGAGTAGTGGAACGGTAGGCGTCATTGTGGGATGGACAACCGGATTATTATTAACTACATCAATGAATTTGATGAGCGATTTGCCAAATATCCCCATTTTTCCGTTATCAGATATGATAGCAATTTTTACGATTTCAATTATATTTACTTTAGTTGGATTAAAAATATTATTAAGAAAATCCCGGAAAAAGAAAATTGTTGATATTTACAGAGAAACTATGTAAGGAGGATTAGAAAAAACTTGAGAAGATTTAAAAAAATAATAGTTTTTGTAATAATTCTGAGTTTTCTTTCTACTCCGCTTTATAGAAATTTTAAGAAAGAAGTCATTGCTCCTAAAATAGAAAATGACGATGGGTTTAAATGGGATTTAATAAATCCGTCTGACATCGCAGGAACAGATCTTTATGCTGAGCAGATTAATGCGTTTGTCGCGGGTAACAAGTCTATCATAAAGCAGTCCCTTTTTACTAATGATACTAGTATTTTGCCCCGTTTTGATACTAGAGACCCCGCATTTTATAAATGCAATGTTCTCTTTAGTGCATCGAATGGAATTACGCCTGAAATTTTTCCACGCGTTCTTAACGAAGATGGTTTTAATAGGCAATACGAAATGACTTTCAACAGTTTTTCTGGATTCCTTTATTACGACGAAGAAATAAACGAAGATGACGTTAAACTAAGGGCAGATAGAGCTCTCGAAATCATAAAAAGAAAGTTTGAAATTGATCTCATAATGGTTAACGTATCTAATCCATACCTTTTTCCTTTTGTTGGTTATTATCCCGATTGGGACAATTATTTTCACGAAATCACTACAAATCTCCCTATGGACGGGTATTGGAAAGCGTTAGATGTTGAACGCTTAACATCTGAAGAATATATAAATAGTCAGCATTTATCCTCGACATTTTTTTTAGTAAATTCTTTGGATTTATTAGATAAAGATATAACCGAATCAATAGATCAAGTTAATTTTAACATCGATTCTCTCGATTTAACATACTTAGAAAATCTTGAAGATTCTGGAGGTTTTGCTGATATGTTTAGCGGTTTAACTTTATCAAACGAATCCCATTACACAAGTTTAATGGTACAATACGAAGGTTTAAGTGAGGGTATTAAAAATATTGGCGAAAATGAGTATAAATTTAATCTATGGGACGCTTTGGGTTATCAAGGAGAACCGCTTCAACCAAGTGAAAAAATATTTATAGCATTAACGGGAGCCTTTATGAGCGAAATAGATATTAATATTTTTTGCACCGAAATAGTAGATGAAACACCTAAATATTTCACCTTTTACGATTTTTTGTTAGAACAAATAGCTTTATTGTCGTTCTATGCGGATGTTGATTTCGACGTTCAAACCTTAAAGGATTATTCATTTGAATTAATTTGGGTCGATGAAAAAGGATTTAAACATAATTATGTCAATCCTGTAAATTTAAATGACCCTACTGATTATATAAATTTTTTACATCAACTTGGATGGCAAGGTTTGCCAGGGATTCCTACGGGAATATTGAATCCTATCGAAGATTTTGTAATTACATATAAAGTTTCGAATTCAGAACCAAATTTACTTATTACTAAAGATTTAATTGGGGAAAACGCATCATTTGGAGTTTATAATACTTTTTCTTTTAATATAACGGCAAAAAATGTAGGAAACGAAACCGCGTGGGGCGTTCCTACTCCAATCCCAATAGAATTAGATGACGCATTTTCAATAATTGTAGGACCAATCGGTGTAATTTTAGGGCTTGACGAAGACCTTAAAGATGCTATTTGGGAGGTGGCAAGAATTGAATATTCCGGTCAATATGATTCATTAGAAGATTTTTTTAATTTTGACGAGGACCCTCGGATGTTTTATTTTGATACCACTGGAGCCGGTTTAATTGATACATATTATCCAAACATTAGTAATATCTCTGAACTTCTACCATATAACGAAAACATGAACCATGTGATTGATCTAATAGTAATTGGTAATCCACAATTGATATCTTCTTTAGAAACAATAGGACTGCCTTCAGATTCTCTAAAAGAAACTTTCACTAATAATGAAAGTATTTGGAACGATGATAATTGGAAATTAGAACCAAATGAGATAATTTCCTATACTTTTGACAATTTTTCCATTGAAGGATTTGACACTTTTTCTCAATTTTACAAGTACAATTTCACGATGAAAGAAACATTTCCAGAATTACCCTCATTAATTTCAGGTGTTTCGATCGAAGAAACTTCGCCTCAAATGGCATTGGCTAATGACGAAGAAGACTGGATTATCGAATCAGAAGAAAAATATGTAGACCAACATGAAATTGAGATTCAATTTCTTTTTGAGAATACAACAAATATAGATTTAATTAACAATTCTCTAGATAGAGTTTCAATAATAATCAACTTCACAGATCCTAACAATGTTTTGGAATTTGAAGTTTTTAATTTTTCTACAGAAGAATTTCAACAGATATCCGAGTTTTTGACATCAACAGATAATAATAAATCAACGTTTTCATTTGTTAAAAATCAAGGAACATTAGATTGGTTGTTTGATCCTACAGCGAGAGATAATCATACAATCTTATTAAAAATAAAAGGAATTAGTACAAGCCTTTTTAATATTTCAATTAATGACTTAGATGTAGAGCTTTATTATAGGGATGTTAATGAATATAAGGTTTTAGGATCGAGAGTCATCTATACTTCGCTAAGTGGAATAGTTGAGTACATAAGGACCTCGAATTCAATATCTCTAAGCACTTATGATATGGCTTCGATTGTTTCCTATTCTTATTTAACCAATTATAGCACAAAAGTGGGAGATATTAATAACCTTACATTAGTTTTTAGAAACATAGGTTCTGATTTTGCTGAAAACATTAACATTTCAATATTAATTCCGGGCATAATTTACGATCCAATCAACTTTACTATTGCGGAAAATTACCTAAAATATAATATAGATGAACTTGCTCCTTACACCGAAAAGCAAGTAAGTTTTTCTTTTTACGTTCCAAATTCTGCAATAATTGGCAGTACAAATATTAGTTATAGTACCCCAGAACATATCCAAAATTTAAATTCAACTATTTTAGAAACGCATCCAAATCACGTCTATTTTTCCGCCCCCATTGATTATTTAACTCGTTTTCCCTATATTAAAACAATAGATATTTATTTTAATGCTTCGAATCTTGTTCCCTCTATAGGGGAAGAAATAAATTTGTCCGTTCACATTAAAAACAACGGTCTTGAAGGATTCAACATTCAAAACTTAACTATTTCAATGAACGATCAGTTTGGGGATTTAGCACGAATTGATAATGAAACTGTAAACATAGCGGAGATAGGATATAATGAAATTAAATCCTTTAATATAACCCTAATCAAAAGCGATTGGAAAGGGTATTTTTATCCTTCCATTAATTATGTGGAGGTTTCGGAAAATAATTTGATTCAAATTGCTTCTTCAGAACCATTAATATTAGGGAAAATTAATATTTCTATTATTAAATCAGTTGATAAGAACCAAGTTGAAATTGGGGATATTATAACTGTCGAACTTAATGTTAAAAATGTTGGAACAATTTGTGCTAAAAATGTTAGCATTAACGACATTATTAGCTTCATAGAAATTGACTTCAACTTAATAAGTGGTAGTCTTATTAACACAATCTCTTGTTTGCAACCAGGAGATAATATGACATTTTCATATAAAATTCAAGCTATAACTCAAACCTTATTAAAGTTAAAACCTGCCAGTGTTGAGTATTATTACCTATTGAAGATCAAGGATGCATCTAATTTAGTTGAAATTAAAGTAATAATTCCAGAAACAATTCAAGTCTTTTTTATTTTAGGTCCAATGTTAATTTCTTTATCAGTTTTAACCATTTTCCTTTGGAAAACTAAAAAATATAAAGTCAAAAAATATGAGCTTCAACGGAACGAACTATTGCTTTTCAAAGTTTCTGGCAGTATTACCGTTCTAAAAATTGAGAATACTTTAAGAGATAGATTTAATTCAATTTCTAAGGCTCAAAGTGAAAAAATTATAGAAAAAGAAAATGGAGGTGAATCCATTAGCTGAAGAAACTAATTAAATTCACACTTATTTTATTTCTTATCATAGGTTCGACTATGGGAACGAGTTTCATTTATAATTTAATAGTTCCATATCAATTAAATTTTGCAAAACAAGAGAGTGTCGATTATCTACGTAGTTCAAATAATGGTAAAAAATCTGTTATCGTATTTTTTAATAACTCATATTATGATGATGAGGCTAAAACCAAGTTTGAATTTTATGGAGGAATTTTTAAAGAAAACGAAGATTGGAACTATAAATTTCACAATTTTTCAGGTTTTGCTGGGGTTTTTCCTTTAGAAAATATTTCCATCTATAAGCAAGAATTTCCAGAAATAAATATCGAAACTGATGAAATTATTGAAGTTCAAATGAATTATGCTAACATTCAAACCCAATCAGTTAATTCAACATGGTATATAAATGGTTATAAAGGAAATACGGATTCTTCTATTGCTGTTTTGGACAGTGGTGTAAATCTTAACCATGACTTTTTACAAGGTAGAATTATAGATTCGCAGAATTTTATTAGTCAAGATCCGATGACGGATGATATTGGTCATGGCACATTCATATCTTCAGTTATTGCGGGCACTGGTACTTCAACTTATAATTCTAATAGCCCTTCAATAGTGAATTTATACGGCAATTATTCTCATTTAGATCTTTTTGACGAATATTTACCTTCTAAAAACTATTCAATAAAAATCTTTTCTACTAATATATCAAAATCAGATTCGATTATCGCAATAAATTCCACAAGTAATTTTCAGTTAAGTGAGATAGATGAATTTTGGTTTGAGTTATATCTTAATTCTAATTTAGTCAACTCGTCTCACATTCAAAATCCTAATCAATACTATTCATTTTTTCATAAAGTTCCTCAAACTGAACAGGGAATTTACGATTTGTACATAAAGTATCACAAAAAAATTAGTTCTATTCCTTTGTTTTCATTCAATTCGTCTGTTTCGTTCTTTCCAGAATCGTATACTGAGCATTTCAATCATTTTACAGGAATAGCTAACGCAACTAATATACTGGCATATAAGATCGTAAACCAAACTGGAAAGGGCTATGTGTCTGATATAATATCAGCAATGGCAAGTGTGATTCAAAATCGAACGCAACATCATATCGTTAGTGTTTGTTTAAGTATTGGAACTTTAGGAGAGGATGTTTCCGCTATTAACGCTGTAATTGATGAAGTAATTGAAAACCATATTTTAGTGGTAATTGCCGCGGGAAATAAAGGGATTGAAAGTTCAAAACCTTTTAATAAGTTAGGTATGAATAAAAACGCGATTGTTGTAGGTGCAATCAATGATAAAGATCAAATAACATCTTATAGTAGCATGGGGCTGGATGTAGGGAATAACATTTTCAAACCAGATATAGTTGCTCCTGGAGGTAGTAAATTACCAGGCCACCGCTCTCTAATAAGCGCAGACACAAAATCGGATGAATCTACCGCATTATATGGCACATCAATTTCTACTGCGATTGTTTCAGCAGCAATTAATTTATTAATAGACGCAAAATGGGGTAGTTGGATAGAATGGAATAATCAGGATTTATCGAAGTGGGTAAAAATACTTAAAGCGGTTTTACTAATGACTGCTTCAGAAACTATTCTTGAAAGAGAAGATGATCCCGAAACAGAGATTGATGAAAGTAATTATTCCCCATCAGAATATACTGGATTGTTAAATAGTTTAAAAGATAAACATGAAGGATACGGAAGGATAAACATACAAGCCGCCATTGATGCGTTAACTAAGAAAATTATTGTAAATCAAACTGTAATTAATAATTTAATTAATTCAGAACAAGATCCTCTTGGTAATCATGTTTTTGCTAGAAAAATTACACTACAAGAAGATATCCAATATCTATTTAATTTAACGGGTGTAGACGACAATGCTGATTTGGATTTATTCTTGTTCTCGAACGAATCTAATCAATATGGTGAACCCATATTATTACAATCAACACAAAAATGGTATGGAGATTTCGATTCGTTTTATTTCACACCGAAGTATAATCAAACAGAGTGTGTTGTTATTGTGAAAGCTATCGAAGGTAGTAGTAGTTTCAATTTAAAAATCTCAAATTTTATAAACTATTTCGTTCCTGAGTTAAAAGTCCCTGAAATTACTTATTTTGGTGGAACGAAAAATGCTACTATCATAAGCGTCCAAGAGTTTTATGGAAATGATCCCGCAAAAAATTATACTATTGATAATTATAGGTTTTACATAGAATATTTTGATAACGATAGTTTAAATGTACCCCCACAAGAAGTACTTGTACATATTGTTGAAACTTCAGAAAGTTATAGTTTATTTCAATTAAACGGATTAGACAACAATTATATTAATGGAGCTATTTTTGTAAGTAATTTGGTGAAGTTTTCTACATCTAATACATACCACTATTATTTTACTGCTAGCGATGGGCTACATCTAGCGAGATATCCCCAATCTGGTGAATTGAATATTACAATTGAATCTCCAACGGATAGCGAAACATTTCCTTACACTCACGATTTTAACGAGGGTTATGGAGGTTGGACATTTAATGGAACTGGTTGGGGTTTATTAACGCAGTCCAATCAAAATGATAATCGTTCACATCTATATTCTGAGGAGTGGTCAGCAATGTATTTTGGCAGAGATTATAATTATCCTTCAAATTACACTTATCAACCATATCTTATTACTGATCCTTTTCCAAATGGTTCTTTGAGAAGTCCTTTATTTAACATAACACAGGTTAATGAGAGTTTTACTCAAGTTTACGCTAAGTTTGGTTTAAGAACAAGTATAAATTCTGGAGATTTTATGTATTTGCAAATTAACCCAAATTGGACCGGTTGGATTACTTTAAAAACCTATATAAATGAAGAAAGAGATTGGTTCCTCGAAGAAATAAATATCACGCAATATATTGGTAATTACGTGCAATTTAGATTCCTCGCATCGCTAGACGATGAGTTTGATCCTATTAATTACAAAGGAATAATATTGGACTATTTTTCTTTAGAAAACCATACTAACCTTTATTCTCCCGAAATTGATTTTGTTCTCGAGGAAAATTTATTTGTGAATCAAGGTTTTAAATACGACAGCTTTACATTCTCTTGTAGATATTACGATTCTGATGGAAATTATCCCGAATTTGTATACCTTGAGATTGACAATTATAACTACTCTATGATAAACTTATTTGGAGACTGGAACATAAGTTCCAATTCTACCGGAAATCGCGGGATTTTATTTGTTAAATCGTTAGTTATTGGTGATCTTTCTGATCTTTCTTTCAATTTTCATGTATTTGATGGAAGATTTCAAAATTCTACTATTTATTATAATCAAGATAATTCAATATTTAGTTTTCAAAACCCTAATTCATTTGAATTTAATGTAAATCGAAACGATAAAATGATTGGATACGAGTTTTCAAGTGAATGTCTATCAGAGTATTATGTTTTGGGGAGTCCTATACAGAAAGAATTAACTCCATGGTTAAAGGGAGATAATTCATGGCACATAACTTCCCGTTATATGCAATCATATATATATGGGGGTTTAGGTCAAAGTTTTGGTAGCCTTAATCAAGGTTACGAGACAAATTGGGACATTAAACTAATCACACACCCATTGCATGTTAAATGTGAATATAAAGTTTACTTAAAGTATTCTTTTGATATTTCTTTGCAAAATGAATTCTTTTTAGAACTTGACGAACTCGATAAATGTACAGTTTCGATATCAAAAAATTTTGGTGAAAGTTGGGTAATCCTTAAAGAATATTTCTTTGATAGCGAGATTCTTTCTGGAAATGAATCGTTGGATATTTCACAATTTTCTGATGAAGATGTAATGATTATGTTTACTTTGTCTACCAATGATATTTCTATTGGCCTTGGGCATGGATGGTTGTTATCAGACATATATATAGGTTATAACAAGTCAACAGATTTTGTTACTCCTAATATTGAGATTCTTAGACCTTCAAATGACGAATTGGTTAGTGGGATTTTTACATTTGAAGCAAATGTCAGCGATGATGTGGAATTAGACAACTCAAGGATATACATATATATTAACAACCAAATGGTTGATAGAACTTTGCTTAATTACGATCAAGCAACAGGTATTTTAATATACCAATGGGATACAACGCTATACAAAGACGGACGATACGATATAAAAGTTGTAACATTTGATAAAGAAGGGAATAGAGGAGAATCTTCTATATCCGTCGTAGTAGAAAATGGATTTATAGATCTGCGTACGTGGGGGGTATGGTTAATAATAATCGTAAGTGTTCTAGCTGTTTGCATAATATCATATTTTATTGCTGAGAAAAGAGGTAAGGTTTGGATTAGAAATAGTAAAAATTCAAATGTTGAGAAAATAAGGTTAAAGCATATTGATAAAGATCAAATAATCAAGAGGATAGAGTTAATAGAAACTAAAGACGAACAACAAAGACCATTAATTCTTCACTGTAAGTATTGTAGATCATGGTTTGAATCTAATAAATTCAACTATATATGTCCAATATGCGAACACGATCAAATTTATGTAGCATACAGTTGTATGAATTGCGGAAAGTGGTACTTTAAAGACGAACCGAGCGAGGACTATTATTGTAAAAACAGAAATTGCCAAGGCGTTCGGTTAATAAAACGTGAAAAAGAAGAGATTAAAGATATTTTAAATCAAGAAGGTATACTTCTAAGAAAATATGAATTTAAAAGTAAAAAATTTAGCATATTAGGCCCTTAAGTTAAATTAAACTAATAAAAGCTGGAAAAATTGAGTTTGCAAAATTATTTATATAGGATTAGATTAAAAATAAGGTTACAATTTTTAAGACAAGTTTGGCTTAATATTAAAAGAGATCGCGCAAAAGCATTATTCGGCATAGGAGGCATCACAGTTTCAATAATCCTTTTAACTGCAATAGGAATGGTAAACAATACGATGTCTTATAATTATATGGGATTAATTACAAGCACAACAGGAAGCTCGGACGTAATAATTTCACGAACAATGAAAACCGACTTAACTTTTGACCCTTTCTTTGATGAAACCATCATAGATGACGAATTGCAAGATATTGATGGTGTAGAAGAACTTTTTCCAAGAATAATGATGCTCGTAAAAGTCTCTTCTGATAACACAGATTCAAATGGTACCTTACAAATCTACGGTATTAACTTTAATCAAGAAGCAAATAATGGCCATATGGGAAATCTAAATTTAGTTAATCAAAATGGCACAGAAACCGGAGGGATTTATACCGGTGAGCCTGGAATGGGGGAATGTGTTATCTTATGGAGTGTAGCAGAATTACTAAATGTTAGTTTAGGGGATTTGATACATTTAGATTACCAACAATATAGTTTAGATGTCGAAGTTGTCGCAGTCTGCAAGCAAGATTTAAAATTTACAGATTTTGAAAATGCTTTAATAATAATTAATTTACAACAAGCCCAATTGTTTTTACAAAGAGAGGGAGAAATTAATTTGATTATGGGAACGCTTGAAAACCCACAGTCAATATACGATGTTAGCGATATAGATCTTACAAAAAGAAAAATAAGAGTGATAGGAACTCGAATTCAACAGAGATTGGACCCAAATATCTATTCTGTGTCAATGCCAAAATTACAAGAATTAAGTACCCAGCAATTTATGCTAATTGGGATGACTATTATCTTCTGGTTTATTACGGGTATATCTATGCTCATTACGGCGATTTTAATAAATTCAATTCTTTCCACTTCTACTGAAGAAAGGGTAAGAGAATATGGCATTTTAAGAGTTGTGGGAGGAAAAAAGACATTCCCCGTTAAAATGGTTGTCTTTGAAGGCGTATCAATAGGAGTTGTAGGGGCTATCTTAGGAATTATTATAGGTGTAATATTTACGCCCCCAATTGTAGATTATTTATTCATTGCAATGAATTTTCCAATTCAAAATATGGAGTATGTAATCCAACCTTCGACAATTATTTTAGCTTTTTCAATAGGATCCATTGTTTCTTTAGTTGTCTCGTTGTTACCAGCTTTTAAAACTGCTAAAATTGATATTATAAAATCGATTACACCTTTTCACAAAAAAGAACAAGGATGGGAAGTAAAAAAGGAAGGAAGTATGAACGTTAGGAGTTTTCTAATTGGAAGCTCTCTTGCTACAATCGGTATGCTTGTTTTTATTTTACTACCAAGCGTCTTTATAACAGGAGATTTTATGCTAATAGCTGGCTTGTTTATTGGACTTATTGCAGCCATATTACTTGGAATGGTGTTCACATCGGTGGGAATTATACCATTTATTCAGAGTGTACTTATTGGAGCAATTTCTCCATTAATTAGAAGGTATGCAAATATTATTAAAATCTCTCTAAAAAGAAATAGAAGGCGTAATACAAGCACAATTGTAATGTTTGCTATCAGTTTTTCTTTTATTTTTTTTATTACAAGTGTTACAGAAATGGAATCAAAAAATATGTCGTTAAATTTAAAATTTCAGTACGGTTCCGATTTGGTTTTAATTAACCAAGGTTTAGAATCTGATGTTGACGCAGTTACCTTAGATATGATCCAAGATCTCAAGTCTATTCAAGGAATAGACCAAACAGCGTTAATATTGTACAATATGTTTGATATTACAGCTGTTATGTCAGTAATATTTGACTTCGGCGATAGTGGTCCAAGTTTTGATGAAGAATCTATTAATGAAGCGTTCTTAAACATTTTTGAGTTTTATTCTGCACAAGCAGAAACAAAAATTCAAGTAAAAGCTGCCGACATTGCTAACTTCGATGAAAGAGAAGTTGGGTTTATTGGTATTGAAGAAGATTATTATCGTTTGATGGATAAAGATCTTATGATTTGGAGTAGCCCGGAAAGTGGTTTTAATAATTCATTTAGTCAAATTTTTGATTATAATAATACCTGCATTATTGCTAATTCTCTCGCTAGCGTTCTTGGAATAAGCGAAGTTGGCGAATATATACGTTTAACATTCATCAACCCTCAAATTCCTAACGATCCAGGAAATATTACGCTTTTCCGTGTCGCAGGCATCTCAGGAGGGATGCCCGGATTTACCAACTTTAAAAGTTCTGAAGCTACAGCAGCTGGTGGAGGTATAATGGTGTCCTTAGATAATTACATGCGTTTAATGAATGTTGAAGATCCTGGCGGTCCAAATATGATTGTGGATAAAGTCTTCATCAAATTATTAGACGATTCCGAAGAAAATATCGAAACTACAAAAGAAGAAATACAAAACTTATCCTCTGATAAAGATTATTTTCTTGATGATGCTATATCTAAAATTAATTTTATGGAAGATATGTTTGAAAGACAAAGTAGTTTAATGGAAATAATTCTATGGTTTGCTATAGTAATTGCTATATTTGGGCTAATCTCCACGATGTATGCAATTATTTCTGAGCGGAAGTTTGAAATCGGTATTCTGAGATCGCTTGGCATGAAAGCTAAAGACGTAAGGAACTTGTTCTTGATTGAAAGTTTCATCATAATGTTAAGTAGCGGAACTATGGGGACATTGATAGGTACTTATTGCGCTTATTTAATGGAAACGAATTTGGGATTGATGACTGAGATGCCAATTGTATTTTCAATTCCTGTGGATGTTGTAATAAGGGTTTTTACCCTTTCAATTACATTTGGGGTACTAGGGATGTACCTAGTCTTAATAAAATTAAGTAGGCAAAGTGTTATGGATATCTTCCGCCAGACATTTTGACTTGTTATTGATTTTCTTTTAAAAATTCAATCAATTTTTTCCAAGCCTTTCCGCGGTGCGAAATAGTATTCTTTTCTTCAGTGGTTAATTCTGCAAACGTATTTGTTGGGATTTCATTGGAAATAAAGATAGGATCAAAACCAAATCCGTTTGTACCTCTAATTCTTTCTGAGACTTTTCCTTCAACAATCCCTTCAAATAAAAATGTTTTATTCATTGGTTGAAAGTAAAGAGCGATGACTGTTTCAAAATGAGCTTTAGTATTTTTGAAACTGTCGATAAGTTTTAGAATTCCTCTGTTTCCAATTGTATTTAATACGAATTTAGAATAAACGCCAGGAAAACCGTTAAGAGGGACATCAATAAAAAAGCCAGCATCTTCAATGAAATAGGAATTGTTAAGCTTTCCTTTTACGCTGTTTAACTTAAAAAGAGCTACTTCCTTAATACTCGTCGCTTGAATTTCTGTTGTATCAATCGTATTTTGCCTTAACATATAAGATATCTTCTCTTTTTGAAACATTCTTTCAATTTCATTAAATTTGTAACTATTACTTGTAATAAAATAAATCGTATCTTTTGCATCATCCATAATTACTATAATTTCTTAAGATTTATTTAGATATAACAAATTAAAATAATGTTAGATTTATTACAAAAGGATTATTATGATTGAAAAATATGATTATATCGTAATTGGAGCAGGGATAGCTGGTTTGCACATAGGAGCATTATTGTCTCAGCACGGTAAAGTATTACTGTTGGAAAAAACCAAAGAAATAGGAGGTAGAGCAAGAGTTGTTGATATTAATGGTTTCAAGCTAGATTTTGGCCCCCATCCAGTAAGATTTGGTCCAAAGAGCGCTCTGGGAACTTCTTTAAATGAAATTAACAAACCAATTGATTTCGTAAAACCAGGAACAGCATGGGCGTTTTTAGACGATGGAACAAAAACGATCTTTCCTTCTGGTGGAATTATGGCAGTAATAAAAAGTAAATTAGTTCCAACGATTAAAACTTTAAAATTTATGATTAAAATAAAAAAAATGAGTGTTGAAGATTTCGAGAAACTATACGATCTATCGTTGGTACAATGGTTTGATCAAGAAAACATTATTCCATCTCTTCAAAAATTTTTAATAATGGCAAGTTCTGCAATTCAAGTAAATCCCTTTCCAGATAGATCATCAGCGGGAGAATTATTGCATAATTTTAGTAGAGTCTTGGAATTGGGAAGTGTTTCTTACCCGAAGGGAGGTTGGACATCAATTTTTAATGCCTTTCTAAATAAAATTAAGGATAATGGTGGAGAAATTAGATTAAATGAGGAGGTGAATAAAATTATTGTTGAGAATTCAACAGCAATTGGTGTTTCCACTATGGATAAACTAATACATGGGAAAACAATAATTTCAACTATTCCTATTCAACAATTATTTACGGTATTAGATGAGACTTTATGCGAAAAAAAAGTCGTTGAAAAATGTAAATCTCTAAGACCTACTGCTGGTGTTTCAATAGACTTTTGCTTATCAAAACCAATTAGTGATATAAATGGTATAATCTTCTTTGATAACCCTTTAGCATTTGGTTTTATTCCATCTAATTTATCTCCAGAAGTCGCACCAAAAGGGAAATCATTAATGACATTCTTTACTGCGGCTAATTTAGAGGACATTAAGAATAAAAATACGATGAAAGAGATTCACCAAAGTTTAAGGGATGCTATTTTAAGATTCTTTCCTGATCTCGAACAATATTTATTACATGAAAGACCATTATTTTTCGAAATGGTTGATGGTGTTGAGGTAAACATAGAACAACATAAATTCAAAAGACCGGGAAATGTTATAAAAGGTATTAAAAAATTGTATATTACGGGCGATAGTGTTGGGGGTTCAGGGGCAGGAGGAGATATCGGGCATGAATCTGTCCGAAACACATATAAATCGATTAGAAATCAGAATTATTAGCTAAATACAAGAAAAAAATAAATTTCTTTAGCTTCTGTGGTTTGAATTTGCTAAATTCAAAAATTTTAATTTAAATGATTCTTTTTTTATTTTATCAACAATACTATATGTATTAATTATTTTATAAACTGAGACGCAAAAAATGGCTCGAATGCACTCAAGAAAGAAGGGTAAGTCCGGTAGTACTCGACCAGCAAGATTGGAGAAGCCCGTATGGGTAGAACTCTCTTCTGAAGAAGTTGAAAACGAAGTTGTTAAACTAGCTAAGAAAGGGTTTTCTCAATCGTTAATAGGCGTGAAATTAAGGGATAGTCATGGTGTTCCATTAGTAAAAGTAGTTACTGGTAAATCCATTAATCAAATTTTTAAAGAACATGATATTGAAGCGCCACTTCCAGAGGATCTAACTAATTTAGTTAAAAAAGCGCTCAATCTTCGAAAACACTTAGAAACAAACCATAAGGATATTGATTCACGCAAAGGGCTCCAAAGGACAGAAAGTAAGATATATCGCTTGATTAAGTATTATAAATCGAAAAAAGTATTGGAAGCAGATTTCAAATACGACCCAGAGAAAATCAGAACAATCGTTATGAGGTAAATGTAAGTTATGAGTCAAAAAGTTAGGAAAAAGAAAGCTAAACTAAGGAAAGTATTATTTAAAGATAAATCTTGGTTTCAAATTATAGCTCCAAAGAGTTTCGACTTTAAACCCATAGGAGAAATTATTGGGATGGAGAACAATTTGATCGGAAGAACGATCGAAACTTTATTATACGATTTCACAAATAGTTATAACGATATTAGTTTAAAATTAAAATTTAAAGTAGTTAATGTTAATCTTGAATCAGGTCAAGCGCAATCTATATTTTTGGGTCATTGTTACACTAATGACTATGTAAGATCATTAATTGGAAGAGGGAGTTCTAAAATCCAAACAATAATGAATTTAACAACTAAGGACAACTATGTCTTCCGATTGACCATAATATGTACGACAATACAAAGGGCTCGCAGTTCACAACAGATTGTAATTCGGAAAATAATAAGGGAAATTTTAAAAGAATTTGCTCAATCGCTTAATCACGAGAAGTTTATAACAGGTATGATTTATTCTGAATTCTCTAATCAGATTAAACGAATAGCTAAAACAATATATCCCCTTTCAAGTTCTAAAGTAATCAAGAGTAAGCTAGTTAGTGTTCCTGAGGGAGGAGAAGACAAAATTTACATCGCAAAAGACGAAGAATTTGAAGTTGTTGAAGTCGAAGTAAAGAGATCTCGAAAAAGCGACATAAAAAGAACTGAAAGAATTAATGTTAAGAAGTTTACTCGTTCGAAAAACACCAGACAAAAGA
>JAHQWH010000162.1 GCA_029856105.1 Promethearchaeia archaeon
AGTTTTAAAAAATGGTGAAATCGCAGCTAAAGGAAACCATGAAAAATTACTAAAAACATCTGAAGAATATCGCAAAATTTTCGTTAAGAAATTCGATATCGAAGAAGATCAATTGCTTAAGGAGGTGGGAAAATAGCTTGTGGGTGGGTCTTGAAGCAGAAGAATACGATCGCAAATATCAAGATAAGGATTTACTGAAACGAATTGTATCTTATTTCTCGCCTTATAAACGAGCAATGCTTCTTGTAATTTTCTTTCTTACTATCTCATCGCTTACTATTGCTTTTCAACCTATTATAGTTTCTCTAATTATTAGTAATTTAGAAACCACTCCAGATTTAGTCTATATTTTATTCTTAATCTTTATAATTTTCACATTTAGTATTTCAAGCTGGGTTTTTAATTATATTAGACAGATATATTCTAATCGAGTAATTGGAAGCGTAGTACTAGACATAAGAAGGGACGCTCACCAATCTGTTGTTAATCACGATTTGTCTTTCTTTGATAAGAACCCAATAGGAAAAATAGTTTCAAGAATCAATACCGACTCAAGAGATTTCGGAGAAACTGTTGGATTGTCAATTGAGGTAGTTTCTTCTGTTGTAGTCTTAGTTCTTTTAATAATTGTGATGTTAACTGTAAATGTAGTTTTAACTCTCGTTCTCCTTATAACGCTCCCATTATTTTTTGTAGCAGCGTTGTCATTTAGGAAATTTGCGAGAAAGATGACTCTGCTTGGGCAGCGTGCCTTAGCTTCAGTAAACGCCTATACGAAAGAAAGTTTTTCCGGCATCCAAATTGCAAAAACATTTAGGCGAGAAAAAAAAGTTTACGATAACTTCCTTCAAGTGAATAACCAATCCTATAAGGTAAATTTAAAGAGAGCTTTTTTGTTGAATGCTATCTTTCCTACTCTTGGTTTAATTCAAGGTTTTGTTACGATGTTGTTAATTCTAATAGGAAGTAACTTAGTAATAGAAGGATTTGTTGGAGTAGGAGAATTAGTTCTCTTCATTCAAAGCATAAATCTATTATTTTTTCCCTTACTCGTTATAGCATCTTTCTGGCCTATGTTTCAAACGGGAATGGCAGCTTCGGAAAGAATCTTTGCTATAATAGATACTCTCCCTCTTGTTATCCAAAATGACAGCATTAAACCTTTAAAAGGTTTGAAAGGTGAAATTGAATTCAAGAATTTATCTTTTGGATATGATAAAGCTAAATTAATATTTGATAACTTTTCACTGAAGATTAACCCGGGAGAGTCAATTGCTCTTGTTGGTCATACTGGGGCTGGTAAATCTAGCATTGCAAAATTAATTGCTAGATTTTACGAATTCCAAGGTGGAGATATTCTAGTTGATGGTAAGAGTATTAAAGATTACGATATCAATGAATACAGGAAGCACATAGGCATTATCCCACAAACACCGTTCTTATGGGCTGATACTATAGAAAATAATATCAAATATGGACGTGAATCTGCCACAAAAGAGGATGTACTTAACGCATTAAGTATAAGTGGCGGCTCTGGATGGGTGGAAAGCTTATCAAAAGGTCTAGAAACTGAAGTACGTGAGAGAGGGATGCTTCTATCGATGGGACAGCGGCAACTAGTGGTTTTTGCTCGCGTGTTGTTAGAAAGTCCTTCAATTCTTATCTTAGACGAAGCAACGGCTTCAGTTGATCCATTTACTGAAACAAAAATTCAAGATGCTTTAGAAAAGACGATTGAAGGCCGTACTTCAATTATTATTGCTCATCGCTTATGGACCGTTAGACACGTTGATAGAATTGTCGTTCTGGATCACGGTAAAATAGTGGAAGAAGGAAATCACGATGAGTTGATGAAGCGTGGAGGAACATATGCCAATTTATATAATACTTATTTCCGACATCAATCTTTAGAGTACATTGAAAAAATGGGTAATTTAAAGATTTAATTATTAAAGAAAAGAAACTTTTTTATTTGATAACTTTGAAATTAGATTAACACTTAATTCTATTTCTCAATAAAAAAGAGGTAATTAAATTATTTTTAATGTTGAAAATTGGAAAAATAAAGCAGTAATTGGAATGATCCTTGGGCAGGTTTTGTTTTTAATCTTAGTCTTTCTAACTATGATTTTTTACGCTGGTGGTACGCGAGATTATCCTGCCCTTCTAGGATATTCGTTTTGGGGAAATACTATCAGCGATTCAGGACGAATTATAGCGTGGTCGGGCCTTCTAAATACAACTTCTATGGTGTTTTTATCAACTGCGTTAATAGTATACGCTGTTTTTTTTATACCCTTTTATATCATAGTTTCTAAATTGTTTTCGGAGGGAAAGATAGAAAAATACGCAAGTAAAACCGGTTGTATTTTAGGTGTTATTTTTTCGTTGTCATACATAGGAATAGCATTTACTCCTGCTGATGTATTATATACGCCGCACATGATATTCGTTTTGATCGGTTATATATGTGCTTTTGTTATGGCCGTGTTTTTTACTATCGCATTTTTTAAAAACAAAGAATTCTCAAATATCTACGCGACAATATTTGCCCTTTTTACAATATTCTACTTTGTTACGCAAATTATTGCTTTAGTTGGACTCTCGTCGGACAGGAACCTAATGGTACTCATGCAAAAACTCGGAACATTCGTTAGTATCGGGGTTTTCTTCATAATAGGTTATGGAATATGGAAATTTGAGAAATAAACTCCATTTTTTTTTATTAAATTAAATATTATATTGAAAGAGAAAATAAGCGTTTTAAATTAATATCTAACAACTTAAAGGGATTAAGATGAATAAAAAATTTTATAAAAATAAAAACGCAGTAATCACTGGGGCAGCAAGCGGGATTGGGCGAGCTTTAGCCTTAGAACTCGCCAGAATGGGAACTAACCTTGTGATTTCAGATATTAATTTAGAGAGGTTAGAAAACGTAAAAGAAGAAGCGGAAGCTTATAAAGTTAAAGTGCTCTCAAAGAAGTGTGATGTCACGAAAAAATCGGATGTTAAAAACTTGCGAGATATAACGCTCTCAAACATGCAAGATGTACATTTTCTTTTTAGCAACGCAGGAATAGCGGCAGGCGGACATATTGAAAGCTTTTCAAACGAAATATGGAGGAATGTCATCAATGTAAACATATGGGGCATGATTAATTTAGTTAATGCGTTTATTCCTAAAATGGTAGAACAAGGTTTTGGGCATGTTATTGTAACCGGTTCTATTGCGGGAATAATTGGAGCTGGTGGATTAATTCCGTACAGTACCTCTAAATTTGCTAATTTTGGATTCTGTGAAGCTTTGTACGGAGAATTTAAAGATAAAGGAATAGATGTTTCTATTATTT
>JAHQWH010000163.1 GCA_029856105.1 Promethearchaeia archaeon
AAGTGTACGATATTCATCGAAAAGAAAAGTATGATTTTATCTTAGTAGCAAACTATACTAAAGACCCTCATTTAGGTGCTGCTGTTTTTTGTGAAGATATTATCTGCAAAAATATAGTTGAGAAGCCGCCAAAGGGAACGTCTGGGTCGAATCTAAATAATTGTGGCGTGTTTATATTTTCAAAGGAAATTTTCGAAGTTTTAAAAAACCTCAAACCTTCTGAAAGAGGCGAGATAGAAATAACAAAAGCTCTCTTAAAAGGCATGAACGAGCGAAACTGGAAAGTAAGAGTCTTAAAGATGGAGAAAAATCAATTTAGAGGAGATTTTGGGGATAAAGAAAAATATGAACAATTAAAAGATGATTCATCGTGGCTTCAATTTTTTAAAATTTAAATAGTAGTAAAGGAGAATAAATACATAGCAAAACAAATGAGATATTATTCATTACTATTTTAAAAAATGTGGTTTAAATGCGAATAAGAACGAGAAAAAATCTTTTTAAAAAAAATATCGCAATAACTTTTTTATTTTTAATTCCGATAATTTGTTTTTCTAGCTTTTTAGGTTTTGGTCTTTACATCCTTGACGATCTCGCTTCACTTACTTTAAACCTTGACCCTCCAAATACAGATTACTTCACACCTTTAAATCAAATTGAAGGAAATCAAACATATTTGGAACAAATAGCAGATATATATGATTATCAGTTGGAGGAATGGCACGTTCCTACTAACATTAGTATTGATGTTACATTTACTAACGATGCTTATAGCGAGGTTGGATATTGGCACGGAACCGATAACGGAAATCTCCATCTAGGGTATACGCTTGCGTCACAATGTTTACGTTATAAATACGCGTTAGATAATAGCGATTTAGACGAATTGAATAATGCTACCCGTATGATAAAGAAATGCGTTTCTGGATTTACTAATATGCTTGCTGCTCCCAACGGGGGGATTGGTCCTGATTATCCTGGAATGCCCGCAAGGTTTGTTTCTGCTCCAGAGAATCGAAAATATCACCAATGGCTATTCGATGAACACCCACGACATTTTAATGGAACGGGTCCTTATAAAAATTGGAGAGTTAGATTACATACTTCCCGCGACGAGTTAGCAGGATATTATCTTGGCTTTGCCAGCGTTTTAAAATTTGTTGATCCTGAAGCGAATGATGATAGTAGATGGTGCGTAGAAAGAATTGGCTTATTAGCGGCGCAAATGATCGAAGGATTTCGTAAAACTAACTGGTTATTATTAGGTGGAGAGGGGGAACCTGTAGGTTCAGACCTAAATCCAATATTAGGAGAAAATATGTGGCAATTAACCTTATTACGCATAGGTGCTACAGCATTTCCTGATAAATACGATTCTCTTTACCACTATGTGGCCGCAAAGATTATGTCAATGAATAACGGACATATGGGATCAGTTAGCAATACAGCAATGGATACTTACGCTTTAGCTTTTAGTATGGATGTAGAATTTGCCTTAATAATGCTGGAAGACAATCCCTTATTACAATATCATTACATAAAAAGATTTGAAGAAGGCTTTTATAGTTTCTTAAGATACCATCGTAATGCCTTTTTCAATATTGTTCATCTTGCTTTTATGACTTTAATAGAAGATTCTTCTTTATTTGAGGATCCACAATATAATGATGAGACAATAAAATGGGATATTTTAGATCAATTGTGGAGATTTAACACTTCGGGATGGGGTAATGGCATAAGGAATTACAATTTAACTATAAGGCCTAATTCAACAAGAGCAACAAGCCTTAACCCTGATATTGCTGCTATGGAAATTAGTCCATTAAGCGCTAAATGGCTGGATTTCTTTGAAAACAATGTGTATGGCTCTCTCTTTTCTTGGATGGGGGAATTAGTTGATATTGATAATGTTCAATACTTATTCCCGTTAACAATCTCAGAAATGGGCGTTCATCACTTCCTCTGGGAACATGGCAAATTTTTTGGGACAGGTGGAAATACTGGTCCTCATGATAATGGATTAAAACAGGTGATACCTAACTCGTATCTGGTCATTTACTGGATGGGAAAAGCTTTTGATATATTCTAATCTGAAAAATATTGTTATTCTTCAAATAAATCTTCAAATTTATAACCTAATGCATGAGACAATTTCTCCATCTCATTTTTCTTGTAATCTAAAGCCAATTGAGATTCATTAAGGTTTTTTAGCTCGATCAACTTAATTTTTTTCATACCTATAGTTTCAGAAATGCTTTCTAATTCATCCAGAGTTTTATTACCAAGCAAATCATTTATGATAGGTTCTTGATAAAAAATCATATCTAACTGTTCATTAAAAATCTCTGAAAGTTTAAAAGAAATCGTTAGAGAAGGATTGTAATCTCCTTTCTCAAGATAATAGATCGTCTGGCGAGAAACACCTATTTTATCGGCTAACTGTTGTTGAGTTAAACCTAACTTTTCTCTAAAATCTTTAACTTTAGATTTTATTTTTTTCTTAAATTTCAGTTGCTTCCCACCTATATAATTTTAAAATATATTTTGAAATAAATTTGAAAAAAAAAAAAATTAAGCTAATTTAAAAAGCTCTTCGATTTTACAATTTAATATTTCAGCGATCTTGTAAGCTACGGCGAGACTTGGATTGTATTTCCCTTCTTCTAAATATTTGATTGTATTAATAGGAACGCCAACTTTTTCAGCTAAGTTAGCGACTGTCAACTTAGCACTTTCACGTCTTTCTTTGATTGAAGTTCTTAGCTTTTCTCCTTCGCGTATTTTTGAAAGAATATAGCTAATAAAGTTGTCAAATGCCAATTCCTCTGGTTTAAAAATCTTGTCTTCTAAACCACTTGGTATCGCAGAATATCTCATTAAATGTTCTTTAATTTTATTCTCAATGAGATTAGGTTCCTTCAATCCGGGAATATATCCTTCCGGTCTTATATGGCCTGATTGTCCACCAGATGCGACTGCGCTAGTTCCAGCCGTTTCAACCTTAACAGTAAAAGTCTTGTACATTCTATCGAAAACTCCATTTGTGATATTAATGTTTTGTATCCTGCTATAAGGGATCGTAGCTTTAACCCTATTGAAAACACCATGACGAATAACAAGGTTATTTTCTAACACTTCAAACGAAAACATTTTGACGTACTTAAATTCGTACCATATAGTAGAAATTAAAACAAACACATAGGGAATAAGTACTAAATAGAAAATCATCAATAAGGCCCATTCTAATTGTATACCAGCTTCAAAAATGTACAAAAGCCCAAACATCAAAATCATCCATGATGCATAAAATAAAAAATAACCGATAGAGCCTTTAAGAATCTGTTTTTTAGCATAATCGCGAGATATTTCACCTTGAAAGTCTAAATCATTTTTACTCATATTATAATTCCTCCATTTTTTTATTTATTTTATTAAATGTAAATTATAATTATATTCAATTTTCTAGCATTTTAAGCCTTTAAAAAAGAAAGCTTAAAATATTTCTTTATTATGTAATAAATATTTACATATATATTTAAATCTTTCTATCTTTTTCAGAAGTGGATAGTAAAATAGTTTATATTCCTAATTAACAATATGTTAAATAAACATTACATTACAATTTTAGAATAACATGAAGAATAACTCAAATTTTTAAAATTTTTATTACTTAAATAATAAATATTAAGTTATAATTACAAGCTAAATTGGAAGAATGTAATGAGAGAATATGAAAAGATGATTATTACAGCCACAACTGCAAATTCTTGGATATATCCTGATTTAAAAAATTGGGCGGAAACAACAGATGCATTGATAGATGATGTTGTTAAATGCTATGAAGCTGGAGCTGCAATCGCTCACGTTCACTTGCCCAGAGGAGAAGAGATCGAGACCGTTAAAAGAATTAGAGAAAGATGCGATATTATAATCCAAGCGGGTATGTCCAGCTACCCAATAGAAGAAAGAGCACCAGACTTTCACGCGAAACCCGACATGCTTTCTGCGATATTGAATCATCACGATGAGCATTTTACTGAAATGACAGTAAACCAAATCCACGATCTTGACGAATTAGAACAGTACTGCATTACTTGCGAAAAGTTTAATATAAAACCTGAATGGGAAGTGTGGCATATAGGTTCATATTGGAACCTTAACTATTTAATTGAAAAAGATTTATTGAAGGCACCCCATGTTTTAACCTTGTTTTTTAATTGGCCTGGGGGCACATGGTCACCACCAACAGCGGATGAATATTTGCATAGAATAAAATATATACCCGAAAATTGCCTTCATACAATTAGTGTTATGGGGGAAGAACAGACTAAAATTGCTGTAATGTCAATTGCCAATGGTGGGAATGTGCGCGTAGGAACGGAAGATTATCCTTTCTTGAAAGAGAGAGTTCCAGCAAAAGACAATGCTGAGATCGTACTTCGGATGGTAAATATTAGTAAAGAAATGGGCCGTGAAACAGCAGATCCATCCGAAGCTCGAAAAATTTTGGGGTTATGAAATATAAGGGATTAAAAGAAATACATTTAATTGAAATTAAACGCTTACTTATATGAGTAATATGTCATTTTCAGTTGAATTAATTTTAGCTTTTATAATTCTAATACCATTTATTATAATAAATCTATTTTTATGGATTGGTGCTTTATTTCAAAAGGTACTATCGTCATTTCTACAGAAGGCTTTTAAAGTAGAAGAGAAATTTAAAAAGCCTAAAAATAAATTATTTAAATGGATAAATTTTATTATCTGGATATCAATTGGAACCATAAATGTATTATATTTAGATAACCCCGTTTCTTTGGGCGCAATATTTATATTTTTAGCGTTTCATAGTGGAACTACCCTCAGTAAACGTTTTGTTTTTGGTATTCACGACATTAAAGCAATGAAATTCCATTTACCAGATTCAAAAACAACAAATATCGCCTCTTTCATTGTTAAAGTCAGTATTGTATTAGAATTATTGTTTGTATTATCTTGGGCGTTATTGTATAAGTACCTCAGCGTTTCGATTAAGTCAAATTTAGGTATAGAAGTGAATATTTTATTATTAATTCTATGGGGTTCTGGTTTAATTTATGGAATAATTTTCTCAGTAATTCAAAGCAGCTTTTCAAAACAAATTTTACTTAAGAATGAAATTGGCATAGCTTTAATGTTGTCGGGAGAAGGTTTTAAAGGAAAGATTAAGAGTTCGGGAGATGGCCTTAAAGAAAAAATTAAGAATTCGGGAGATGGCTTTAAAGAAAAGATTAAGAAAGAAAATGTTCTTAAGAAGCTTTTCAAGAAATGAGAAAATTAAATTCAAAATATTTATTTTGTAGTCCAACCACCATCTAATCTCAAATCTGCTCCGGTCATATAAGAGGAATCGTCTGTTGCTAAAAAGAGAATCCCCGTGGCAATTTCTTCAGCTTTTGCCCAGCGACCTATAACACCTTCTTCTTCGAATTCTTTCTTAACGGCATCATAGTCAACACCTCTATCTCTAGCTTGTTTTGCTACGTCGCTCTGTAGCATTGGTGTGTCGGTAGCACCTGGACTCACGCTGTTAACTCGAATGTTATAAGGCGCTAAATCTAATGCTAAAGCTCTTGTATATCCTAAAACACCTGCTTTCGTAGAACAATAATTCGCATGAGCTACTTGACCAATGTGCGCTGCTACAGATGCTAAAGTGATAATAGTTCCAAACCTCTGTTTTTTAAAGTAAGGAACCGCAAATTTACATGTGTGGTGTGTGCCTTTAAGGTTTACATCGATCAACAAGTCATAATCGTCATCTGGAAAAGTCTCAACTGGTCCTACTCTCACAACACCTGCATTAACTATTAAAACATCAATTTTTCCATACTTATCTATTGTAGAATCAATCATATTCCTAACTTCATCGGAATTTCTCACATCTAATTTTATGATTGTCGTTCTTTCTTTAGCACTTCCTAAAGCTTTGTATGTTTCTTTCAATCCGCTTTCGTCAATATCAGAAAGTACTTGAATTGCCCCTTCTTTAGCAAATAAAATAGCCGTAGCACGACCAATTCCCGAAGCAGCCCCAGTTAAAACCACAATTTTATCTTTTACTCTCAATTTATTATCACTCTCACTTAATAACTATCTTTTTATCGAGACGTGATAATCTTTCACAACCAGAACTAGTAATTCTATAGCAATCTTCAATACCAACTAAACCTTGTCCTCGCACATTTAACCAAACTTCAATATCCATGACCATATTTTCTTCAAAAGGAATGTCCATTGCACCTGTAGGGCCAAAGAGATGAGCTTCTTCACATTCTAATCCAATACTATGTGCTGTAATAAGATAAAAGCCTTTTTTTGTAATTTTTTTTAAATAAGAGCGAGCTTCTTCCCTAAATTCACTAGCATTAACTCCTGGTTTAATATTGTCAACACAATATTCTTGAACTTGTATCATATAATCCATAGCTTCGTTAGCTTTCTTGGGGATCTCCCCAACAACGACCTCTCTACTTACATCAGAGATATATCCTTCCCACACAGCTCCAAAATCAAACCTTACAATGTCATTTTGAGTTATTGGGATTCCTAAACCTGGTGCTTCTGGATCTGAAGGACCAATATTCATTGTTAAATGATCCCATCCCCACGCACCCTCATCTACTATCGTTCTTCTCGCTATTTGTAACAATTCTGTATCTAATACATCCAATTTTACAGCATCTATACATGCTTGTATTGCCTTTTCAGCTACTTCAGTTGATTTCCGAATTCGCCTTACTTCTTCTTCAGTTTTAATCAGGCGCATGCCAATAAATGCTTTATCAGCATCGACAAATTTCGCATCTGGGAACTTCTTTTGCAACGCTTCAGACTGGTACCGTGGCATGTAAGATTCAAGACCTATTGTCTTATTGCCTAAATCCCATTCTTCAACTTTTTTTAATAAGATTTTTATCGTAGCTTCTAAGGAGCCAGCACGAAATACTTTACTCGGTTCAATCCAAGAAAAATCTTCTATGCTATTATATAAAGACCATACAATAGCATATTCTTCTCCATCTCTACGTATCATAGACAAATTAGGGTATTGGTTGGATAGTACATATAAAATAGGATTTGGAGCAACATGAGTCACGGGTAAACCTGTAGTATAAAATACATTTACTGGAGTTGAAGCAATTAGAAGATCAATATCGTATTTATCTAAAAATTTCCTTGCTCTTTTCTTACTATATCCAATTGGGTCGACCATCTAATATCACGTCTTTTAAATATTAATTCATTAAAATATAATCTGAGTTAAAAACTTATAATAAAATTTATTTAAGGTAAAGTTAAGTCATTATTATCGATTTTGTAAACTTTCTACAAGATATTTATAAATATCCTAATAGAAAAGATTAATTATGGATTTTGTTAAATACGGGATTGTTGGATCTGGCACTGTCTGGAGGTTTCATAAATTTGGATGTAAAAATAATCCAAAAATCAAATTTAAATCAGTTTTTGACATTAACGAGAAAACTGCGAGGAGATGCGCTAAAGTCAATAAGATGACTTATTGCAGCACCATTGATGATTTGTTAAAAAGCGATATTGACGCTGTATTGATAATGGTTCCACATTTCCTCCATGAAAGGTATGTCATTGCGGCAGCAGAAGCGGATAAGCATGTACTCTGCGAAAAACCGATGGCTACTACGCTTGAAGGCTGTGACGATATGATTAAGGCAACTAAGAAAGCGGGTGTTAAATTTATGGTAGCCGAAAACCATCGGTTTTTACCCGCTCATAAATATATAATGGAAGCAGTGCAATCGGGGTTAGTGGGAAAAGTTTTTTTGGTGCGATCTTACGAAGGAGTTAATGAAATACCTGGACTTATGAAAAGCGGGTATTGGAAGGGCCATCCAATTATGGCCGGAGGTGGGGCTTTAATGGATATGGGCGCCCACAAATTTGCGACAATTAATTGGATATTAAACGATAAAGTTGAATCTGCTTATTGTTGGCTAACAAAACAGTGTACCAATTTGAGCGAAAAAGCCGAGGATAACGCCATGGTTTTATTGAAGTATTTATGTGGGTCTATTGTTGAAACGATAGTTAGCTTTACCGTTATATCACCACCAACAAATAGTTTAGAAATATATGGAACAAAAGGTACGATTATCGAAAATCATGAGTGGAAGAACCCCGTTAAAATGTTCTCTAATCACGAAAGTATGGGTAATAATAAAGGAAAATGGTACGAACCAGAAATTAAGCACGGAACTTTTCCAAAATATTACGAGATATCTATGGGTATTGAAGACTCTTATTTTACAGATTGTATAATTAACGATGTAAAACCGAATTTTTCTCCAGAGCAAGCAAGAGAAGTAATAAAAACTGTCTTATTATCGTATTTATCAGCAAAAACAGAGAAATTTGTAACGGTAGATGATTTGATGGAAGTTTATAATTCTAAGGGAACTAGAAGTATTCTCGAAGGATTAGAAAAATGCGTTAACAATAATTATTGTTTAGAATAATAGACTTTTTTACTTATTTTCTTATTTAACAATAAATTGCTACTATCTTCTCTTTTAAATATTGCTTTGTGATTTCTTTCATTAAATCGAAAATTCTCCGAGATGAGTATTCATTTCAAAAGGTTTCAGCAATAATAAAAGAGTAGTACATTTCATTGAAACAGTTAAACCAAACGCAGATAGCCCTTCAATAAATAGTGGCAAAACTCAAGTCGGAGACAACGATTTTAACTCAAGCTTAGTTAATGATCTAATAATTCAAGAATGTGATGTTGCTAAAAAAGAGTATTTTGTTATCGTTGAAGATATCCATGCCCTATTGAAAAACTGTAAAGAACTATCAAATAACGAAAAGTTAGTCTATTGCAACAACGAAAGGTTCTATATGAAACAATATTTAAAACATGTGCTAATAAAAGTTAATAGAAATTTCCCTGATTAATTTACTTTAGAAGTTATCCACAAAGTAAAGGCGCCGTACAAGGTTCCAATAGGAAAAATTAAGAGAAGCATTATCCAACTAAGATAATGTATTTTTATACTCCACTTACTAAGCTTTAAGAGCCCTAACCCTGCCAGAAAAAGGAGCAATCCATTCAAAAGTAAAAATATTACCCCTAAAGTCGAGAAAAATTCGAAATCTGCTACTAAGAAATAAAATAATTTAGCACTCCCATAACCAACACCGCTGGCAATCGTTCTAATTAAGGATCCTAGAAAGGGAGTAAAATACAATAATACAAAGCCACCTATTATTAATAAAATTGAAGATACAAAATCAAATATTGAAAGAATCTCTTTAATAAAATGCTCGTTGTATGAACTACCTTCCATACTATGCTTTTTCATTTTTTTCAACTTCAATTATTAATTCATAACTTGTTAAAAATCCGCTCTATTTATAATTATAGCTGAAAATCAGATATTGATTTAATTTTGATAAAATAAAAAGAAAAAAAAAAAGAAATAAGTTTTAAACTATTTTTGCTATTTATTTGAAGTATTTAATAGCCAATAAGATATCGTCCCGAGTTATTTTCTTGCGTTTTGAATGTTTCGTTAAGGTTAACGCACTTTTGGTTATTTTTTCTGCTGATGCGCCCATCCAATCAACGAGCTCGTTTACAGCATCTCTTGCGACGATAACAGCACCGTTATGTTTCATAAGGCGCCTAATAGGACTCCAACTAATATATTCTGACATGATAATTCCTCCACTTTATATATTTTTGTTAATATTTTTAAATTTAATTTTTTTGATTAAATTTACTTAATCAAATAAAGAATGTTCTTTTATGTATTTAAAGATTTTGATTGATACTTGATTTTCTAAGGAAAAAAACGAAAAAAATTACACGACAAAATTCAAATCATACTAATTGAATCATTTCGTACAATATAAATTTAGTGAACTGATTTACATAATCTGTTAATAATTAATACTAAAATGAATAATATGAGCTTTAAACCTGACATAATGAAATGATTTGTAATGAATTTAGAAGAAAATAGAAATTTAATCAAATTGTGAAATGCTGAAAAGCGAAATTTTATATCAAATGAAACATAAAATTTTTTAAAAAAAAAGTCATCGAAAGAATATATTAACGAAGGAGCAATTAATCTTTCTAGTTCCAAATAACTTGTTCGTAGTTGCATTTATTACATTCGATAGTTTTACCTTTTCCAGGAAAGCTAGATAAAATATTGCCGCAATATTTACATTCTAAATGATAAATTTGATCTTCAGAATTTATTTTGTTTAAAATCATCATTTCATCTCTAAAAGTATTTACAAAGTTTGTTAAGATGGAGATGAGTAAAGGATGGTTTTGCGCCGCTGCTAACCATTCTATTTTACCCGAAATAATTTGCCCAATGACCAAGACATCTTTTCCTGAAACTAAATCAGTGCCATAGAACCAAACAATCTTATTATCTTTATCTTTAATAATTAATTGGAAATTTTGGTCTTGGATAATTTTAGTCATTTGGTTGAAATAATAGTTTTCATCGAAGAATTCTTCTTTACCAATCCCAATACTTTTAATCGCTTTTTTTATCTCGGGTTTTTGTAGGAATTTTTTAACTTCAGCGCTTGGTAATATTTTTCTTTCAATGCTAAATGGATCGAATTGAATAGTAATAGCATCTGTGTCAATTGCCCTAACAAAATCAACATTATTAACGAATGTAACGGATGATCTAATCTCACCATTTTCTTCTAAGGATAACGGGCAGAAATATAAATTAATTTGTTTATTAGACTTTCCTTTTAATACTTCAAATTCTATTTTTACTTGTGTTTCTTCTTCATCTTCTTCAAAGTTAATTGTTTCTATGGTTATAGTTGGAGGTGTACTTCTACTAAGCTTTAAAAATCCTGGAATTCTTACTCTAATCTTAATTTCTGTAATCGGATCAACGCTCTTATTTGATATTACCAAGGAATAAAGGTAATTTCCTCCAAAAGGTTCTGATTTGCATACCAAACTAATCTTATCTTCTTGATCAATATATTCTAGAGAAACAGATTCGAATTTTTTTATTTCGCGAGCAGTCGGCTCTTTAAACAATATTAATTCGGACATATCTTCTTGCTCTTGGTCTCTATTTTTTTTAGACACAATTTTTTCGCCGACTTCTCGATAAAGTAATAATTATCGATTATATAAAGGAAATAATACTATTTTAACTTATAATTTTATTTGATGTAATATTTTTTTACAAACGATTTCTTTAAATATCAAGAGCATGAAAGAATTAAATGAATTGAAGCCACTATTCGAAAGTCTAACTATTAGACCTACTTTCGATTATGTTCATGTTATATTATCTTTATTTATATTTGGAGAAAATCCAGAAGGTATTGGAAGATATCGCCTTAAAGATGAATTACAGATTGGATCTGGAACCGCTAAATCTCTGGTTAAAAAACTAAAAGATGTAAGCGAGTTTATTGTAGTTCCAGACGAAGGAACAAGGAAAAGGAAAGGGCATGTGTTAACTAAAAAAGGGGATAAATTTTTTGCTAAAGTAAAAAAAAAAATTCCTTTATTAGAAAAAGCGGACATTACTTTTTTAAAAGATATTATTATTGAACCTGAAAATGTTAATCCATACTTTTGTTTAGTTAAGAACGCTACTAAGAAGATTAAGAACGGAATAGAACAAAGAGACGCGGCAATAAAGGTTAACGGTTCTGGGGCTACTTGTCTTGTGTATAACGGAAAAGATATTATTTTTCCTTCTAAATATATAGATAATAGTAGCGAAGAACAAAAGAAAATCAATCAAAAAACTCTGAAGTATTTTACATCTAAAATTGAAAAAGCTAAGGTATTATTTGAGAAAGACGATGTGATAATAATAGGTTTGGGTGAAAATCTCCAAATTTCGCGGTTAGCCACTTTAAACGCGGCTTTAACATTATTTTAATTTTTTTTTTATTTTAATTCGAGTATGAAGTATAAAATGAGATTTGAAAACGATATTATTTTTTTTATTGACAAATTCATTATTAACGAATTAGAACAATGTATTGAAAAAACCACCCCGAATGAAGCGTGTGGTTTAATTTTCGGTGAAATTCAAGAAATTAATAATAACGGCGATTTTAAATATAAGTATTATAGTAAGAATTTTCAATGTATTGACTCTAGCAATAAAAGTCCTGTCGCATTCTTGTTAGATAACGACGACATGTTGATAAAACTTGCAACTACTATTTCAAAAAATAACAATTTAGAATTGATAGCAATTTTTCATTCTCACCCCGCTGGAGCAAGTCCGAGTGGCGTTGATAAAAAATGCATGAAATCTTATCATAACTGTGGTATAAAAAATTTCAAACATTTAACATGGATAATAATGGATTCTAGCAGCAAGGAAATTAATGGTTTTATTTATATAGAAAATAAATTACTTCAAATAGCGATAAACTTTGATAAGGATTAGTCTGTAAGAATAAAAATTACGAGAATTAATTATTCCTTTTCGCTAATTGTTCTCTAATTAAATTCATTAATTCTTCTTCAGTATACTCTTTTTCGTCTAAAAGTTGATAATTCCTATTAAAAAACTTTTTAAGCCGATTTGGCATCATCCAGGCTAAACTAAACCCAATCGCAAAAATTACTGATATCACAGCAGTCGTACCAAAAACAGCTAGGCTTATTATATTATCAGGATCGCCCCATGTAGTACCTACTGGCTGAAAATACTCGGGTATATTATTAAAGCTGAGAATAAATGAAACGAAAGCAACCAATTTATATCGTACTTTTATCCATGGTTGAATATTTTTATTCTTTATTTTTTGGTACGCGGAATAGGATGACCACGCCATCCAATTAAAGACTAAAAAAGTATAGGGTACGTCTAAAGTAACTCTGAAATAGTAGGTTTTAATTGAAAAATAAACGTGGAGTGTCATAAGTATGAGTTGAATGGCTCCGAAAATTACCGTAATAATTAATACTATTTTTGCTTTTGACTTTCTACCTTTGTAAAACGTCATATTTGTAGAAACTACTAATAAAACGAATCCAATAAAAACAAAAACTTCCTGAAAAGCAGGGGTCAAATTAAAGACAAAGTTACCAATAAAACCAATAACTATTGCAATAAAACCTATTCCTATAATTATAAGGTTCTTCATTTTATTATGATTTCCTTTAATTAAGAAAAAAATACCTACACTTAAGAGTGAAACAATAAATAATATCAACAATATAGCAAAAATCCAAAATAAAATAATAAGTGTCATCCTTTATACTCCTCCAATTGTTATTAACGACTGGTTTAAAGTTAATTCATCCAATAAATAATCAAGAATAGATTCACATTCTTGAACTTCTAATTTTATTAATCTTCTTTTTAGAGAATTTTTAAAAGTTTTTTTCAAATCTTCAAAATCAATTTGATTATATGGTTTAAAAGGACCTAACTCGTCCTTTATCGATAGTTTTATTAAACCTCGGGCAGCAGGTGGGCTTATATTGATTTTTTGAGCCAATAAATCTCCCAAATATATAATAATCTCGATTCTGGATTCAACTCCTTGAATTTTCCAGAAAAATTCTCTAGTCTGTTTTTTATTTTAAAACTTACAAAATTTATACAACAAATTTCATTTAAATTTATTTAAAAAAATAAAGAATAATATTTCTGATAATTAGTAGTTAAATAAACTGTTAATCTACTAATTTACAATTTATTGAATTTGTTTAAAACCACTTTTATCAATGGTACAGATTTGAATCTTGAATCCCGATGCGGCATCTCGTTCTCGGGAACTTGTAATCGCGGTTTTTAGCAGATCAATACCAGCAGTTTTAGTCATATTTCGTTTCCAGTCTGCCTCTAGAACGCCTAAAGAGAATGGAGACCCGGAACCAAACGAAATATATTTATCTTCTTCGTATAAAGTTCCTAGTAAATCAACACCATAAAGAATACCTTTTTTATTCTTTTGGGAATATCCACCTATTATCATCATGCATACAAAGTAAGACCTTCCGCTAAATAGAATGTTTCTCGTTAAACTTCCGATATATTGCGGGTCTGGCACTTTTTCTTCATCTACTTCCTTCAACCTGGAAAGTGCTTTGAGTTGGTTAACAACATATTGACAATCTGCCACTCCACCCGAGATTGTAGCGCAAGTGTAATCGTTAATCTGAAAGAGCTTCTGTGCAGTTTTAGTGGCTACTGTGTATCCCGCGGTGGCTTGAGATTCTGTTCCAACTACAACGGCGTCTTTAACAATTATCCCTACAGTAGTAGTACTTGATTTAATAATTCGGTTTAATGAATCCTCGTCCAAGTTTAGCATATTATTTTTGTTTTCCATCATTCTCTTCAACAATTATTCTATAATAATTTAATAATTATAATAAATAAATTAATTTCTCCTATTTTTATTTTACTTTTAGAATTTATAAACAGTTAAACAAAAAATTTTAAAGATATATTATATTATCAAATATAACATATTTGAGTCGATTAGTGTCTTTATCATGGCAAGAAGTCAAGCAAGAAGTAAAAGAAAATACACCGGAAAAAAATATAAGCATTTTCATAAAAAAAGGAAGAGAGAATTAGAAAGATCTCCAATAGAAACCAAAATAGGCAACGAAAAAAAAAAACATCAACGCACTATGGGGGGAAATTCCAAACTCAAAATGTTCTCATCTGCGTTTATAAACGTTACAGACCTTAATACAAATAAAACCTCAAAAGTTAAGATATTAAAATTTGAAAGTAATACAGCCTCTAAAGATTTGAATAGACGCCATGTTCTCACCAAAGGTGCTATTGTCGAAACAGAGTTGGGTAAAGCTAAAATAGTTAGCAGACCTGGACAGCACGGAGTGCTTAACGGCATACTAATTTAGGTATATTCAAACGACTTATTCTTGAATTTTAATGTTTTTTACGTTTGCTTTCTTTCCTTCTATTATTTCAGTGTTCTTACTTTGGCAATGTCTGCATTGAAATAATTGCAACCCCGTTAAATACGACTCTTCGCTTAAAGTAACGGTTGAGACTTTACTGCAATCTCGACACTTAATTTTTCCCGGAAGTATTTCTATTTTTAATTCGGCACCCTCAGCAATCGAGCCTTTAGTTGCCATTTCAAACGATCGTTTGAGTAGCTCAGGAACTATTAAGGTTAACTCACCAATCTCGAGATATACTTGTGAAATTTTATTAGCGTTGTATTTTAAAGCTGTAGCTTCAGCAATTTTGAAGATGTTATAGGCAAAAGAAAATTCGTGCATAATAATTTTTTATTTTTTTTGTTGTGACTTTTTAATCTCTTTAGCAACTTCTATTAAGACCTTAGATTTTGTCTTACCTTTCGTATCAATTGATACTCTACCAGGATCGTCCCACCAGGTTCTAGGATATTGATATCCTTTTTCGGAATGGGCGTCATAACCTAGATGTTTTGCTGCTTTTACAATATCATTTGTATTGATTTTATCAATAGCAAATTTCTTTGGAATGCGTCTTCCCTCCGACCTACTCCTTTTTGCGTCGAAATATTGGGGCCAAAAAATAATAAAAGGTTTTCTGGAACGCATTTTTTAAACTAGGCTTAATTTAATTTATTAAAATTATAAGGTTAAAAAACCTCTAAAGAATTTAAAAATTATTGGTTTAAAAGATAGGATAAATAAAAATAAATAGAATTTATGATTTTTAATAGTACAAAACTGTGTTAACGCCAACCAATAAACAAATCTTTATGTAACAATCTCCTTTTAAAAATGGGAGGGTGGTCTAGCTTGGTATGATACCGTAGGAATATGTCTTCTACGGCTTAAAACTTGGCTGGGGGCCAAGTGGCCGAGGGTTCGAATCCCTCCTCTCCCATTTTAGAGTTTACCGATTATGAACTCTAAATGAACCTTCTTTTATTTTGGATTAAGTTAATAAACTTTTATTTTATTTTCCCGATTTATCAATTGTTTACGAAACATTAGTCTATAAATTTTTAAGTGGAAATAATCTATTTTCTAGTTAAAAACTAAAATATTTTTAAAGTGATTATTAAATGAGCGAATATCAAGAAACAGATAAGGCTATGAGGTTTATGGCCGTTGTAGGCGGTATCATTAGTGTAGTCGAGGCAATCATGATACTTGTCGGTTCAGGGTTAATGCCATATGGATTTGGAATACTTGGTGGCGTTTTCGGATTAATTCTAGCGTTAGTAGCAATTTTTCTAGGTATTAAGCCTATTCATTACACTCCATTTATATTAGGAGTAATCGGCGTGGTTCTAATTGTTTTCGCGGTTTTAATCGGCGGAATTATAATACTTTTAGCAGCTTTTTTCGGTTTAATTAGTTAATCTAATCTTTTACTTCTTTCTTTTTTTTAATTTTTAATATTAATACTTCAGATTTTAATTTAAAGGCTAAGTTATTTATTTCAATGTGTTAACGCAAGAGCCAAAATAAATCCTCCATAAATCTCGGAAAATACACCTACGCGAGATGTATCTATTATTATATGCCCAATGTCCATATATATTGCGCCATATGCTTTACCTCCGCCTAAATGCACCAATGTACGATAAATTAGATTTCCTGAGATACCATTTGGAGCAATTATTAAATTAGATTTATCGTCAATTGCTTTTTCAATTAAAATTTCGTCATGATTTATTTCCAACTTTGGATGTTCTAGCTTGAAGTAATCTACTAATTCTTTCGCTTCGTTGATAGTTTTATCGACATCCGGATTTCTACCTAAATCTCCGACCCTTCCGCCGCTTAAAATGCTGATCTTTGGTTTAAGATTTAAAGCTTCTAATACTTTTATTGCTTTTTCTAAGAATATCTTTTTATTTTTAATATTATTGCATTCGTCTATACCTACGGGTCCAAAGAAAAATTGTTGGCCTTTATAAGTTTCTAATAACGCTAAACGGGCAACCTCTGAGATATTTAGGGATGTTTTGAGAATTTTTAAGAATTTACTTGAACCCAAACTACCTCTTACAACGCAAGATATGAGTTCTTTGCCTAGGTAATTTAAAATCTCAGATTCTGGCTCTTTTGATTCGATTAAAAAGATTCTTTTCGAATTTTTTTTATAAAGAGTGTTTTTAGAAATTTGATTAATAGAAGATTTATTGCCAAAGAAATAAACTGAAGATTTATTGATTTCTAGTAGTTTTATAGTAGCTTTTAGGACTTTGAGATTATGGGCTTCCGAATCCCCTAACCCAATCCCAATGTTAGTAATTTTACCTTCTACTTTAGATGTGAAAATATCTAATATGCTCATAGAAAATCTCAATTGATTTTAAATAAAGTTAAAAACAATAAACGCAAGAATAATTGTTAGCGCATCGTAAACGCCATGTGTAATCATAACAGCGACTAAGTTTTCTTTTCTCCAATTATAAAGTAATCCAAGCAACAAAGAAATAGCAAAAAATGGAAAAAAATTAAAAAGGAATGATATTATAAATAATATAGGTGATCCTGGAGACAAGAATATTCCAATTAAATGAATCGATGAAAAAATCAACGCTGTAATAATAATCCCCCTTGTTTTACCTAAACTTCGAACTAACCCTTTTTGTAAAAACCCTCGAAACAAAACTTCTTCGGTAGTACCAATAATTAATATCATTATTATGCTTAATAGAAAAATGCTAAGAATATCTGCGGAGGCAATCATTGTATCTACTTCTCCAGCGGTTCCAAAAAACTCCTGTATAGTTTCGAATCCAAAAATTAGGCTCAGTATAATTTCCATGAGAAAAGAGATGGATAACACTAAAGCTACTCCCACTACCGCAAATCCTAAACCAATTAAGATTTCTTTAACAAGTTTAGTTTTATCAAATCCTTTCGTGGTAAAACCTAATAAAACCAAACGGTTATTTAGTGTTGGATTCTGAAGGTATTTACCAACGTATAAAGCTGGAACAAGAATAAATATTAATTCAACAAATGAAGTTCCAATAATAAAATACGGGCTAACTAAGAAATCTAATACATTTTCTAAGTTAAATGTAAACAAAATAAAAATTACAACGACCAAAATTGCAATAAAGTTCATTAAAACATATGCTGCTGCAGTAATACCAATAGAAGCAAAGCTACCCCATAATTTCTGATCCTCTAAGTTAAGGAGTTCTTCTTCAGAAAGTTTTTTTCTTATAGGTTTATTTGATAGATAAAATTTTTGTTGGGAAATTGCTTCTGGGGAGTCCAGATAACGTGTATTTTTACGAGAAGGCATCCTCATATGGGTGTTTATATATTGAAGGTCAACACCACACTTAATACAATATGTAATATTTTTAATTTGAGGTATCTTAGTTCCACAGATAGGACAATAAAGCCATTTAAACTCAATATTGGCTGAATCGTCTAAATTTTCATTTTCATTCATTTTTATTACGTAGTAAGATGTTAAAATAATATATACTATTGTTCTATTATTGTTTTTGATTTAAAAGTATAACATATAAAAAATATAACAGTCAGCTTAATGGGTAAAATAACATTTTAATGTGTCTTTTTCCCATTTAATTGGATTTACGAATCCAAATCTCTCGAATTGTATCGTTTTATTCATAGGAATGTTTATAAGGTTAAGCTCTCCATTTCCCTTAGAAATAATCCCATCAGGTTTTAGAACTGAAACTTTCACATTTTCTTCTTCACAGACCCATTGAATAATTGAAAATTCTCTGTTTAATTCGTAGCTATGGAACTGAGCATTTATTTTTTGGTTCTCTATATCAATATATGTTAATTTAATGTTGATTAGGTCTTTTAACCGTAAATCTTGATCTATTTTAAATTTATGAGCATCTGATTTAGCAACAAATACTTTCAATTTACCTTCTTTTGCTTCAACGTTTATTTTTCTTTTTCCTTTTTTAGGATTTGACGGTAGTACTAATGGTTCAGCCGTATGTTTTGAAAAAGGAATGTTTTCGATCTCGATTGTAACAGGGTCTTCTACATAGAAATACCTATCTGAAATATCATCAATTATATCCTTATTTTTAGAATAAAGCCATGATTCATCAAAAGTAATTCCCGTAATTGACATTCCAAGGTCTAAAAGCGTTTCTTTCAAAGCTTCTGGCTTAATACCTCGCATTTTAAGGGATTGTAGGCTCCAAGTCCTAGGGTCGTCCCATCCTTCGTATTTGCCACTTATTACATTATTTCTTGATTGCGTTTTACTTAAATTCATATTTGGAAACTTGATTCTACCGTAATGCAAGAATTCCGCTTTTTTCCAGTTAAAGTGCTCCCAGATAAATGCTTCGATAATATCTTCTTTTACCAAATCTGCGCCTCTTAAGATATGTGTCGCACCTATTAAATGATCATCGATTGCCCAAGAAAATTCTAACATTGGCCAAACAATGTATTTATTTCCAATCAGTGGGTGATTCGCTTCAGAAATTCTCATAATTATTTGGTCTCTTATTGCAGGATCTTTTTGGGTCATTCCCGTTTTTAATCTAACTACAACTTCTGTTTCATGGTACTGCGCTTTAATCATGTTGTTCCATTCTTCTAGGTTTATATCTATTGATTGATCTCTATGAGGGCAATTTTTTTTCTGTTTTTTATATTTCTCCCTAAACTCATTTGCACTACAGAAACATACATAAGCCATATTATCCTGAATTAATTTCTTACAATATTCGTAGTATATTTCCAATCTGTCACTCTTGTAATATGTTTTAGAATAATCAACTCCCAACCACTTTAAACCATCTTTTATCAAGTCGTAAGCTTCAGGAAGCACGTATTTTGCTTTAGGGCTATCTCTCAAAGATTTTGGACTTCCTATTGTGTCATCAAAGAATAAGATTAGTTCCCCGTTATAGCGTTTGACATATTCGTTGTTTAAAACCACCATTCTCGCATTTCCAATGTGTAAAGCACCACTCGGGTATGGGGCTAAACGCATTACGATTTTATCGTAATTTTGCGTATTTAGTAACTCTGGCAATTCTTTCTTTTCTTTCTTAGTTTCTTTTTTCTCTAAAGCAGATGGATCTAATTCAAGTAATTTCTCTTTTTGTACTTCTAAAGTTAGTTTAGTAATTTCGATAATCGTTTCATCTAACAAAGGTTTAATCAATTTAATCTGAGATCTTAATTCAGGCTTTTGGCTCATTATTTTACCCATAATTGCTTTTAGATTCGGTTCTCCCCCGAATTTCACCGCATTTGTAAGACCAAAAACCCATAATAACTTTTTTATTTCATCAATATCCATTACAAAAATCACGCATTAAAGATCGTTATTTTCAATTCTAAATTTAAAGCTATTTGAGTATTAATAATAAAGCTTATCAAAAAAAATAAATCTTTATTAAGAGAATATTAGCAAATAAATAAATCGGAGTAAATAATAAATAATAGAATTTCTGGTGTTCGAAAATTTTTTATCGCGGATATATACTAATTAGATTAAAGGTTATAGGTACTGAATGGGAAGTCGTTGAGAGATTGAAAGGTTTAAAGTCAACCATTCCCGATGAAGATTGGAAAGTAACATATGTAACCCCTGTTTATGGCGGTTGGGATTTGGTAGTGGAATGCACATTTACTAAACTACAAGAATTAGATAAAATCGTGACTTTTATTCGCGTGAACGAAGAATTATCTAGCTGGATTGAAGAAACTACTACATTAGTGTCTAGCAAACCTGATTATCCTAAATAAATAATAGATTTAATAAAACTCTACTAATTTTAATTCAAATAAAAATTAGAAATGACATTCTAGAAATATGAAAGAATTGACTTTTAAAGAATATTATATTTATACAAATGTATAAAAAAGATATTATTATATAATATAATTGTAATCTACAAATGAGGTGGTTATTTGCCTAAAATTACAAGAAAAATAGAAATTAAAACTAACCTTGAGAAAATTTATACTATTTTAATAGATGGAGAACAGACAGTGAATTGGAACCCAATTGTAAATGAAATAACAAAACTTGAAGAACGTAAATATTTACTAAAATCAACAATTGGGGATATGACTATTAATAAAATAGAGACAATTAAAGATGTTTATATTAGATGGATAATGGAACAGAGTGATATGCATTCAATGGGATATATTTTGGCTGAAAAATTACCAATATCAAAAGTTGAATTATGGGTTGAATTTGAAAATAAGTCTTTTAAAAAGAAATACCAGGAAGCTGCAGATTTAACCTTACAAGGTTTAAAAAATTATATTGAATATATTGAAACTGGGAGCAACATTCTAGAGTATGATAAACATTCAAAATAATTAACTCATTAATTTTTTATTTTTTTATAATTTTTTATATTCAAACTTCTCAAAATATTCCTTATTAAAATATTATCAATATTTTTGACAGAAGAAGATAATATTTATTCTAATATTCTTTAATATTGTTACACATCATATATTTTTCTATAACATAAAATTAGAGCCCAATAAGAGGATTCTAATGAAATTTGGATTAAAGAAACTACTAAATAAATTAATTAATAAGTTTAATATATTTCTCATATTTTAATTTAAATTATAATTAAAGATTGTATGATACAAATATGAAAGAATTAACTAGTAAAGAGTATTCTAATAAAGTTTTGGGCTCATGGTTAGGTCGAGTTGCGGGAGATTTTGTAGGCACCCCAGTCGAATTTGTACCGTACCCAACAATTATAGAAAAGTATGGAAATATCGAATATTTTACCGAACCTATTGATTTAGATTACGTTAATGACGACGAAATGTACGAGATCTGCGCACTTGTTGCCCTTGAAAAACTTGGAAGCGAGGTCACAGCGAAAGATATTGCTCAAGAGTGGGTAAATCTTTTATACACATTAAATTTCACTGCTGAAAAAATAGCTATAAAAAATATAAATTCAGGAATTTGGCCACCTAAGTCTGGTACTCATAATAATTATTATTACGATGCTATTGGAGCACAGATGCGGGCAGATATTTGGGGTCAAATTTCCCCTGGATGTCCCGAAGTATCTAAAAGGTTTGCAGAAATGGATGGATCTATTTCACATGCGGGCATTGGTATCGAAGGCGAAATTTATTTAGCAGTTTTAATCTCTCACGCATTTTTTGAAGAAGATATTAGGTTAAATATCGAGAACTCTCTCAAATTTCTCCCTTCTAATAGTGAGAGTTATTATACTCAAATGGTAGAAAAAGCAATTAACCTATATAATCTATTTCCAAATAACTTTAGAAAGGCAAGAGAGAATTTAATTATTTATTGGGACGATGTAAGAAAAAATAAATTGGCTTTAACGGGTGTTAAGGGCTCTCAATCAGAGTCTTTACTTCAAAAAAAAAGAAGAAGGTTTTTACATACTCATTTTAAAAAAATGCATGTTTTACCCAATATTGGAATTATTATTCTTTCTTTATTATATGGAGCTCAAGATGAGAAAGACCCTCTTGGCAAATCAATTTGCATTGCCGCCATGATGGGACTTGACACAGATTGTAACTGCGGAAACATAGGAGCGGTTTTAGGTGTTCAATTGGGAGCTGAGAACATACTTCCTAAATGGAAAGATCCTCTACAAGACACATTTGCTACTTATGTAAAAGGATACGAAAAGTGGAAAATTACTGAATTAGCGCAACGAATTACTAATGTAGGTAAACTTATTGTGAAAGAAAAATGCAAAGATCAAGTTAAGATTTTATAAGAAAAAAAACAGATAGAGGTAACGAATAGAAAATAGTGAGATTTAATTGATGAATAGTAAAAAATCTGAAGTTAAACATGATAAAGATAAAAATAATAAAGATAAGATGAAGTTTACTTTGGTGGATATTATCTTTACAACATTATTTACAGTAGCTTTTATTATCCAACTTTTTTTAATGTTGTTTTTTGCAAATGAAATGGGGATTGTTATTTTAATTTATATTGGATGGATAATATGGTTATTCTGCCTTTATTTTGCTCTTATAAATTTTCGAACATTTAAGAAAAGAGGTAAAGTCCCAAAAGGTAAAAGCTATATAAATACTACAATTCTCGTTGATAAGGGGGCATATGCAATTATTCGACATCCACAATATTTAGGTGGAATATTATTTTCTATAAGTATTACTTTATGGACTCAAATATGGCTCTCCTTAGTTCTTAGTGTCGTGATTATTATTTTTACATACCATTGGACTTATTCTGAAGAAAAAACTCTTGTTGAGAAATTTGGTATTGATTACATAAATTATAAAAAAAAGGTGCCGAGACTTAACCCTATACTAGGAATTATTAAATACATGAAAAGAAAAAATAAATAATAAGTTTCATGCTTAATCATTCTTTTTAAAATCCAGTAATCTCAAAATATCGTTTATGTTAACGTAGCTTAAATCTTGAACAACCATATCTGCATTTAAAAGATCTACGTTACAATATGTTGTTCTTAAAGCGATAACCTTCATTCCTGCTTTCCGTGCTGCGGTTATGCCTACAGGAGCATCTTCAATTACAAGGCAATTATCTACTTTAATATTCAATTTTTCAGCGGCTATTAAAAAAACATCTGGTGCCGGCTTTCCATTTTTGACTTCTGCTGCTGTTATAATTACATCAAAGTAATCTTTTATATTTAATGTTGACAATAATAGATCTACATTTTCGGGTGGTCCACTTGAACCAACGGCTAATTTAAAATTACGAGCGTGAAGTACTTTTATTAAAACCAGCGCACCTGGCAAGGGTTTTAACTCGTCTTTAACCATTTCTCGATAATATAGTTCCTTAAGGTTTGCCCATTTTTCAACAACTTCTTGTTTGATCTTTGGACCTACTAATTCTCGAGTAATTGAAATAGATTGCTGACCAAAAGTGAGGTTAAAAAATCTTTTGGAAAATTTAACTCCTATCTGTTTGGCTAATTTTACCCAACTTTCATAGTGGATAGACCCAGTATCCGCTAATACACCGTCCATATCGAATATTACGCAATAGTTTTCAAACATGTTTTTATCCTTACACATTTCTTAGTAAATTATAATAGAGAAATAAAGTATTTTAAGTATTATTCACGTTTATAATTATTATAGGAAAAGCAGTAAAGCTTAGCCCAGTAGTCGAGTGGATAAGACGCTTGCCTGCGAAGCAAGTGATCAGGGGTTCAATCTTCTTAAAACTTCTTATAGAAGGAATAATTCCCCTCTGGGCTACTT
>JAHQWH010000164.1 GCA_029856105.1 Promethearchaeia archaeon
ATCGTGAAACTCAGCTTTCACGATCTAAATCTTTACTTCATTGAGTTTTAACAAAAAACTAAGCAAAAATTATTAATACTTAGTATTTCTTAATTTTAATTAGTGAATTAAAATGGTATTAGACAAAGTTGTTAATGAAAAAGAGGTTACAATTACTAACCGTGGTATGATTACAATTCCAGCTGCGTTTAGGAAAATCTTTAATTTAAAAGACGGGGATAAAGTTTTAATAATTGAAGACGAAGGTACTCTAAAAATCATACCGATTAAAGATCCCGAAACTTTACGTTTAAATTCTTATAATACTGAAGAAATGAAAAAAGAAATGAATAAATCTCGCAAAGAAGAATTAGAACGGGAAATATAAATGAAGAATAAAGCTTGTTTAGACACGGGGATTATTACACAATTATATTCTAAAGAACCTCCTAAGAGCATTTTACATTTTATGGACTCAATTAAGGCGGGAAAAATTGAAGCATATGTCCTTTCACCAATAATTGTGGAGGCTTTTTATCATATATGTAAATTGAAAGGAAAAGCAAACGCAGAAACAATGATTGCAACATTTCTTAAAACATATCCAATAAAAATTGTGAATTTTAATCAATCACTTATTTTTAAAGCAGGTATATTAAAATGTCAGCATCGGGTAGAATTATCCTATAATGATTGTTATGCAATTGCTTTTTCCTTAAATAAAAAAATTACATTTCACACAACAGAAAAAAGCTTAAGTAAAATACTACCAACTTTAAAATTAAAAACTTATAATTTTTAATTTTTATTAATCTTTAAAGTGATAACTATGAAAAAGAAAAGCCATAGACAAAATGAATTGGATGAAATTTTAGCCCGTATATACTTAGATACAAATAAGAAATTTACAAAAAAAGACCTTTTAGAAATTATTTTCGAATTAGGAATTCAAGACTATCATGCTTTACTTAATAAGATAAATAATAAAGATAAAACCGATACAAAAGATTTAAGAAATCAATTCATTCACCTCTTTTCAGGATCACTGTCAGTCTCAAAACCTGATGCTATTAATCCAAAATCGATTTGGGAAAAACATTTAGAGGATTAAATCCCTTTTTTAAATTAAAGTATGATTTACTTCAGATATCAGATTTAGATAGTGTATTAAGAATTCTACATAAGTACGGGAATATTAGTTCAATTGGTGGGAGGGATTCAACGATTATTCACTCTATGACTCGTCATAAAGTTAGAAACATTATAACAAATGATAAAGGGTTTGAAAACGTAAAATCAATTACGATTCACAACCCATTGAACTAATTTTAAGAATAGAGATATTTATGAAGAAATAATGGTATAAAGGTCAATCAATTAAATTCATTAATAATTATTGGACTATATAAATAATATATTTCATAGGAAAGAATTTTAATTAACAATCTAACATAATTCTTACAGGCGAATATAAAATGGATATAAAACGACATGCAGGTGCTGATAGAGAAATGCCCCATGCACATCTATATCATGCATTACTGCCAGTAATATTCTGGGTAATTTGGTTTTTGGATTTGCAAGTATTTCAATTAACCACGTTTTTAAATGATTACATACATTTGTTAATACGAGTACCTGTATTTATTGTAATATTTGGCATTGCCTTGGTTTTTATTTTGAAATCTCATAAACAATTATTTAAATCACATAAGCCTCCAAATAAATTACAATCTGGAGGAATTCTTAGGTATGTTAGAAATCCTATGTATCTTGGGATATTATTAATCTATGTTTCTTTGATATTCTTATCTATTTCACTGATTAGTATTGTTGTATTCATCATCGTGTTTCTTGTGTATAATAAAATGGTTAATTTCGAAGAAAATATCCTTGAAGCTAAATTTGGGGAAGATTATAAAGAATATCAGAAAAGTGTGCCCAAATGGGTTCCAAACCCATTTAAAAAGTAAAGAAATAGTTTGAGTATTTTAATAATTCGGAATTCTTCCGATTCTTAATTTTTTCAATAGTCGTTTCTATTTGCTTACAATAATGCGAATAATATTGTTATAAGCATATTAATTTTTATTAAATCCTTTTCTAAATATAATAAAATAATCTTAAATTTCTAAATGATGTTTTAACTATGAAAAAGAATTGGTATAAAGGAAAAATATTTGTAATTACAGGAGCGAGCGGTGATATAGGTAGCGAAGTGTGTCGTTTTTTTGCTCCTTTAGGAATGAGGATGTACTTATTAGATTTACCTAATTCGCCTTTAGAAGCGCTTGTAGATGAATTGAAAAAACTAGGAGCCGATTATGTGGAAGCAATTATCTTAGATGTAACAAACCGAGAACAAATTGAAGTAGTTTTGAAAAAGATTGGTGAGAAAGAGAAGTATATTGATATCATAATTAATAATGCCGGAATTGGAAGCAAATGCTCGATAACAAATAAAGGAACGTTTGAAGAGTACAGAAAAATAATGTCCGTAAATGTAGACGGTATGTGGCTCGTACTTCAAGCAGCTCTCCCTTATATAGGACGACCTTCTCCAACGAAAAAAATCCCCGATAGAAGGGAAGGACAATTAATATTTTCTTCGAGTGCTGCGGGAAAGACCGGCGTTCCTAACATGGCAGCATACGCTATGAGCAAAAGTGCAATTATAACCTTAGCAGATTCAATTCGGTTGGAATATAAAATGAACGGCCATAAAATTGATGTAATTACTTCGCTATCCGCTCCTGCTAATACTAAATTTTATAACACTCCAGAAATGGTGAACTGGGTGAAAGGTTATCAAAAGAGAGGCTTTTTATTTAAATTTGTCGAGCCTCAAGATGTTGCTAAACGAGTCTTAAAAGCCTCACGCAAAGGTAAGAAAGAAGTATATGTACCAAGATTTTGGTGGTTAATAGGCTTTCTATTCGTTTTCAGCCACGGTTTAATAGGGAACTTACTCATTAAAATTGAGAACACCCAGAAATAAGCACCGAAGAGTTAAAAAAATTAAAAAAAAAATTGTTTTTTACTTTATTTTTATTGCTCGTATTTTAGCATAAATTCTATAAAAAGCATTGCAAAGACGAAATCTCCGAATGCCAGCACAACGAAAATAATTGTGAGATCCCCTATAAATAAATATATAAGGTTACATCCAAAATAAGCAAGTTTACTAATTATTCCGAGTATGACAATCCCCCTATTGTTATCTATATCCCTTCCAACGATAAAGTACCCGATTCC
>JAHQWH010000165.1 GCA_029856105.1 Promethearchaeia archaeon
GAAATTTTAAAAAAATCTTGAATATGATTCCTATCTCTAACGGTTAAGCATAATTGACAAATTTCATTATCTTTATCCTCAGTACACTTATTAAAATCGATTGTATAGAATTTGTCTATGGAAGGGAATTCTTCCAAGGAAATCTGTCCTTCAGGTTCAATATTTTCGTGAAATGCATCGGTAGGGCAAACCACGACACATAACATGCAATAACAGCATTTATCGTGATCAATAAAGAGTTTAGGGTTAGAATCGTCTAGGATATTTTGGGCAATTTCTGGAATTGGTCCTAGCTCTATTGCATCAACGGGGCAAACGAGTTTACATAAACTACATCCAATACATTTTTTGATATCATAAGTTAATACTTTCTTAACATCCTTATATTTCCAATTTAGAACTAATTGATCTATAGCAATATCTAAGGTTTTCTCGATTTCCTCTTCTTTATCCGCGTCTAGTTTTTCTTTTGCTGAAGATTCAGTAATTTTAATTCTCCCGAGAACTTTGTTAATATTATTCTAATTATCTTAAATCGTGTTAATTAATTAATTTTAGCTCTTAAAAAATTCAAAAAAAAAGAGTTATGAAAAATAAGACTGGCTTTCTCTATCAAAACCATATACATATTCAATAGGCATGCCATCGGGTTGCTGTTCGGGTGGAACATACACAATTCTTAAATTAGGAATAAAAGTGCCAATTCCATTTTTTGCGAGGATAATTACGGGATGGTCGGCTTCCCTAAAAATTTGTTCACTGATACTAAGAGTAATTGCTCGACATTGCCGCTCATCAATAACTCCTAACGAATGAATATATTCGTGAAGTAAGATGTGATAAGTGTATGCCCAGACGATTTCATAAGGTTGAGAATCCAAAATGATTTTTAAGGGGGATTTATTCATAACGATTTCCGTTCCAGGATGAAAATGCATCCCACCTATGAAACCTCCACATAGCATTCCCATTTCGACCAATCCTAAGCTTAATCCAGCTCGATGGCGCCCTAATATTTTTCTTACATCCTTCTTAACGCTCTCAAATATTTCGGGCATTTCTTTCTTTAATTCGCTTAGGTTCAATATACCACCTTATAAAATCCCAAAATTAAATTCTATAAATTGTAATGTAATAAAAATCATAAAATGAATAATTTTAAAAGTCAAAAAACCAATCGTCGTCATCTTCCCATAGAAAATCCATGAACGACGATAAGTCCTTTAACAGATTTGTTACGTCTAATTTATGTGTTGCGCGCTTGAAAGGGTCTAAGTCTGAAAAAAATAGATCTTTCATGAGGTTATCTATATTAATCCTTTGACGGAATTGAGCAGGGTTATAAAATAATGTGTAAAAAATTTCTCTTTCTAAATTTTCTAATTCAGGTCGCTTTTTTAAAAAATCCTCTTGATAAGTATCGTTAATTATGTTTTTTAGTTCCACAATATAACATTCTTTATTTTGCAGTAATTTCCTTCTTTCTAACTCGAATTCCCTAATTTTATGTTCAATATCCTTGATCTGTTCTCCTAAAAATCTGATTTTTTTATTTGGAGATTTAATGTTCTCAAATTTAGTAGCACACCCGATATCTTTTAGGTTAACAGATTTGTCATCGTCTTTTATTTCAGCCATACTATACTTGATATTGTAATAATCTGGAGAAATATTAATCCTGATCGAGAGATTACTTTTTATTCGATATTTGCCACCGCGTTTTTCTTCACCTATCTTTTCAACTACATTGTTAGCGCTTAAGAGGTCTAACTGGCTATGTACTGCTTGTCTTGAGATGCTTAAAATCTTAGCTAATTCTGATGGAGAGTGGGGAACCTTAGCTAGTTTTGATAATATAATTCTTCTAGTGGGATTTCCCAGAATTTCTAACAAACTATCTAAACTAATGAATTGCTTGGTCTGATTCTCTTCTTCCACTTCCATTTTATTCATCTCTTTAATTTTTTAATCTAAATTTTTATTTATACAGTTCTTCAGGAGCTTTTGAATGTTGATCGTGAATTTTTTTGGCTCTATCTGCTCCTTTAAGGACTTTTTCAAGTGCCTTATCAAAATCTGCTTTTGATATTACTACTTCATTAACTAACTGAGATTGGATGTGATTAATTTTCTTTTCTAATTCTTTTATGTCTTTATTAGTAGCTTTTTCTGATTGTAATTGTTCTAGTTGAATATGATAGTCTTGTATTTCCTTTTTCTTCTCGTTAAAAGCGGGAATACTTCTTCTGATAGTCAATAATGTCGCTTCTTCACAAAGGGCTTGGATATCAGCACCAGTATATCCCTCGAAGCCTTCAACCAAGCTCTCGATATTAACATCACTTGCTAGTGGTTTATTTTTAAGATGAATTTCAAATATAAGTTTACGTGATTCTAAATCGGGCATAGAAATCTCGATATGTCTTCCAAACCTACCAGAACGTAATAACGCGGGGTCAAGCATGTCAGGTCGATTTGTCGCAGCGAGTAAAATAACATTTTTTAAATCTTCTAAACCATCCATTTCAGTTAATAGTTGGGAAATAACTTGATCAGTTACCTCTGAACTTGCAGACCTCCCTCTCACTCCTGCAATTGCATCGATCTCGTCAAAAAATATAATACACGGAGATGCTGACCTCGCTTTTCTAAACGTTTCTCTCACTGCTTTTGAACTTTCACCAACCCATTTAGATAGAAATTCTGGACCTTTCACTGAGATAAAATTTACTTCGCTCTCATGAGCTAAAGCTCTTGCTAATAGAGTTTTTCCAGTACCGGGGGGTCCAAACAATAAAATTCCACTTGGTGGTTTTGAAGATAAATGTTTATATAATTCAGGATACTTCAATGGCCATTCAATAATTTCTCTTAATTGTAATTTTGCTTCTTCTAGGCCTCCAACATCTTCCCAAGTTTCTGTGGGTTGAGAAATAATTACTTCTCTTAAGGCCGAGGGTTCGATGTTATTTAACGCCGAAGTAAAATTTTCCATTTCTATCTTAATTGAATTTAATACTTCAAAAGGAATTGGCTTGTCTAAATCTATTTTTGGAAGAATTTCTCTAATAGATAACATCGCCGCTTCTTTAGCTAACGCTTCAATATCTGCACCTACAAAACCATGAGTTTTTTCTGCAATAGTTCTAAGATCCACATTGTTATCTAACGGCATACCACGCGTGTGAATTTGTAATATTTCATATCGACCGTG
>JAHQWH010000166.1 GCA_029856105.1 Promethearchaeia archaeon
ATAAAAATATGGTTGATGAAATTGTTGAAACTAAGGATGGGTTAAAGCTGCGTAAGCTAGTCTCGTTAAAAACATCTACGGCAAAAGAATATCAAGACGCAATGTTGAATCGAGTGGAATACTTTAAGGAAGAAAACCAAAAAAAGAGTCAATTTAATAGCACAGTTCAAAACACAGTAGTACAAGCTTTAGGTACAATTTTGGATCTAAAAGTCCAAGTAGACAAATCGCTTGGAGAAGAGAACTTGAAGAAAGTTCATGATTTTTTAGATCAAATTCTATTACTAGGCTTATAAAAAGTTTTATTTTTCAATTCTATTTTTAATATTTTCTTTTAAAACATAAAGATAACATTTTTATCTTATTTTACTTGTTGATTTAATAGGTACGCTAATTAGATGTCGATTTTGATAAAGCTATACGGAAATTTGAGGGAAAAAGTAAAAGATACCGAATTAGAGAAAGGGTCCCCTATTACGTTAAATGTTGAAGGTAATGAGATATGTACTGTCCTTGATATTCTTGATAAATTCAATATTGAAGATAACGAAATTAGCCATATTTTTGTAAATGGGAAGTATTGTGGACCCGGGAAAGAAGTTAGAGATGGAGATCGGGTGGGTTTGTTCCCAAAGAAAATGGCGTTAATGTTCGTCGAAATACCCAACTTTAATTCTATTTACATAACAGTTAAACTCTTTGCAAACTTAAGAAAATATGGTGTTCCTAAATCGGTCATTGAAATTCCTGAAGGAAGTACAATTAATTCTGTCTTAAAAAAAGTTAAGATTCCTAATGAGGAAAAGAAATTAATTTTCATGGTTAATGGCTCACCCCGATACGACAGAAATTTAGTTATTAAAGATAAAGATACTCTCGCAGTTTTTCCTCCTATTGGAGGGGGTTAAGAGCTCAGTACGAGTTTATAGGCAGTCTATTTACTGCTAAAGAGGAACATGAGAGATATATTATAAAAATATTTTAATTTAAACTTATTCCACAAATTATTTTTTATATCGATCATTTTTTATTTAGAATACCATGGTTTTTACTATAATCACATTACCCATAACGATTTTATTTATTGTAATGGGACTTGCTCAATTATATTACGCCATAAAATTAAAAAGAAGGTTTCCTAAGGAGCATAATTTTTACAATTCGTTTATCGTTGTTTTATTATGGATTGTTTCCGGAATTATTTACCCCTTTTTTTATATGGAAGACAATGAATACGTAAGATTCCATCAGTCGTTTTCTATGAATATTATTTGTATTTTTTCTCTCTTATTAGTATTTTCTATATTAATGTATCAGCATCGCGTTGTGTTAAAAGATAGACCATACCTCAAACAAAATCGCACGCTCGCAAAATTTCTCGAAAAATACGAATTAACTAACGTAACTAACGTAAAGCAGAATAACAACAAATCCTATTCGTTGAGAACTGATTTTCACAGAAAATTGTTTCATTTAATTCCTGCTGGAGTAATAATTATATTATGGAATTTTGCGGTCCACATATGGGAGGGTGTATGGCACGCAGATCAAGTGTGGGGCATTACAGGGCATGATTTTGGAATGTTCTTAATTCTAACAATTGGTTATGCGGGGGTAATGTTATTTGCTGCTTTGGATTTTATACGCTTATCTTATATATTTGAAAATCGGAACATATATCATCTATTGCCGGATAGTCTGTCAAATCTGTTAATAAAGGCGTTAAGGCGTAATGAAATCTACGAGTTTACTAAAACTGTTATGTTAGTTTTATCAATGGTGCCATTACTTTTTCTACCGTTTGGAATTTTTGCTGCAGCTGCGTTAATAACTAGTATAGGGGACGGATTTGCCTCTCTTGTAGGAGTTGCTTTTGGAAAACACCATTTCCCAAAAAACAGTAATAAAACCATAATTGGATATGTTGCGGGGTTTTTAGCTTCGTTTGGTGTAAGTCTATTTGCGTTATTTTTGTTTGAGCCTTATTTATTGCCTTTTAAAGTAATTATAATTTCTTTAAGTGGCGGGATTGTATTTTTAATAATCGATTTATTAAGTTTAAAGATTGACGATAATATTCTAAATCCGATTTTTTGCGGAATAATTATGACATTCTTTTACATTATTTTGTAGTCCTATTTTTTATAAGTATTAAGCTTTAATTTTTTGAAAAAATTATTTTAGTGAATATTTTGATCCTATACATTTAATAATAAAGAAGGTCAAATCTATTTCATATTTTTAACAACTTATTATAAAAACCAATTAAAATTGAGATAAAATGACTGAAAGAAATAATTCAAAATCTTACTTTAGATATCTAATATTTGTCTTGATGCTCGTTCAAATACTTGATACATATAGTACTATTTATCCCGGTTCAATCGTTTCTTCGATTGTGTCTGAATTTTTAGGGGAATTACCACCAAATGAAGCTAATTCTATTGTAGCCTTGGCAGGGAGCATTACATCTATAGGAATGTATTTTCTTTTTTTCAATCAATATTTAGTAGATATAGTTGGTAGAAAATTAATGTTGGCTATTACTGTTTTAGGGATGGGCGTCTCATCGTTAGGTATGTTTTTATCCGTTAATTACGTAATGTATGTATCTTTTAGGTTTTTCTTAAACTTTTTCTTTATGAGCGATATTTGGTTGATTATTATTAATGAAGAGTCAAAAACAAATAAACGAGCTTTAAATTCAAATGTCATATTAATGGTTGGATTAATAGGGGCTATAATAATGGTACTCTGTCGTTTTACTTTTATAACAGATTTAAACCCTAATTGGAGGGGAATGACATTATTTCCGATAATTTTAGGAATTCCATTATTCTTTATAATATATTTCTCTCTTAAAGAATCTTCAAAGTTTCAGTTATTGAAAGAAAATAAGGAAAAAAAATCTCGAACCTTTATTGGAGATATAAAATCACTTTTTCAAATAGATGATCGCAAACCATTTATAACAATGTTAATCATTTCTTTTTTGTTTGGGTTTTCAAATCTATTCATAGGACTATTTGAAAAATATATTGCTGATATTGGGACAATTTCTCAGGCACTGGTTTCGATTATATTCTTTTTAACAATATTCACAGTGATGATTGCATACCTAATAAACGGACTTCTAGCTGATAGGATTGGAAGGAAGCCATTATTATATCTATGGTCGTTTTTATTGCCAATATC
>JAHQWH010000167.1 GCA_029856105.1 Promethearchaeia archaeon
GGCCGAGTAATGTTCATTACATGAAGAAGTTAAGAGATATTGAAGGAAAAAAATTCAAAATAATTAACAAATCGATTTTTGAATTGAAAGAAAAACTCGATTTTGATATCGTACTTGCTCTCAACATTTTTCATCACTTCTTAAGAGAAAAGGAACTCTATCAGAATTTAATTGAATTTTTAGGCCGTTTGAAACTAAACACTATGTATTTTCAACCACACGACCCTAGCGAGAAAATAATGCGCAACGCCTACGTGAACTACGATAACGAGCAGTTTGTCAGGTTTATAATTAAACACTCGTGTTTAAATAAATTTGAACTAATCAATAAACAATCTGACGGAAGAAGTAGACCAATATATAAGATTTTCAAATAACTTCTGGTTTTTCTTTAAACACTTCTTTTAGAACTCTTCCGTCAATGTCAGAAGGTATTGGTTGACTACATAACGCTAAAATTGTTGGCGTAACGTCATATGGGGTTATTTCCTTAATTCTAATCCCCTCTTTAATGTGAGGTCCATTAAATATAAAAACCCCGTTGTCCTCAGAATGCGAACCCGTGTGTCCGGGGTTAAAATCGATGATAGATTCTAAACTCACGGTTTTCTTATTTGGTAAATCAACTTTTAAACTTTTATTATCTCCAAAAACATCGTTTATTCTAACTATTATCTTCTTTTCGTAAGATTTGATAGTAAAAAGTTCAACTCCTTCGCATCTAATCGACTCAATTGCGTTTTCGAAATCTCTTAACGAGCCTAGTGAGTCAGGTCTTAACCGAAAAACTACGCTTTCCGTCATGTAGATGCCGTAAACATCGTAATAAAATCCAAGTTCTCTTAATAGATTTAAAATATTGATCGCTCGATAACTTCTTTGATTTTTTTTTTCCTTTTTTTCAAATCCATGATCAGAGCAGATAATTAAATGAAAATTGTTCTTTTTAGCATAGCTATTTACTTTCCCCAAGAATTTATCGATAATTCTATAAGTATTAGGAACGACATCAGAATATTTCGATTCCTCCCCTTTTTTTCTCCAATATATATGACCAAGGGTATCAAACGAATAATCAAAAAACACAGAAAAATCTAAGGAATATTTTTTTAATAATTTGTAATATAAATTTGTATGAATTACTAATTCTATTTCTTTTAAAAGATGCATTCTCTCTTCTAAACCTCTTTTAAAAACTAATAAAATACTTCTTTTTATTATTTTAAGAAGCTGCATTAGTGGGAAACCAAACGTCACAAGTTTCCAAAAAAGTTTAATCATAAATGATATAGAATACTTCTCTGATCGTGCTTTTATATCTAATTCACCAATAAAATTTAGGCTCTGAGGATAAGTACTTTTCTCTAAAAGTAAAGGGTTAGGAACGCAAAAACCGTCAAATTTTTTAGCAGACCAAACGCTCAACGGTCTATAAACGCCGATTCTGAAGCCTTTTTCGTGTAATAAATCCCATATTTGATCGGTTTTTAAATCCTCTTCTTTAGAATAAAAATCTCTTATGCCGTGCTTTTCTACTTTTTTTCCGGTAAAAATAGAGCAGAAAATTTTCGGAGAACTTAAAAACCCTTCTGCTCTCAAAACAGTGGAAGCCCCCGTATCGATGATTTTTCGAAAATTTTTAAGTCGGTTGACAGCAAGGAGCTCATCAATCATATTCCAACTAAGTCCATCCAAAGCTAAGAAAATGACTTTTTCCATATTTTTTTCAATTATAGTTAATTATTGATTTTTCATAAAATTTATCAAAATAAAAATATGTTCTATTTTAACTAGATTAAATAGAGTTATTTTGTAAGTTTAGCAATTTATCTCTTATGAAAAATTCAATTTCGATTAAATATTTGAAATTATATGAAATTTGATAATTCTAATAACAACGAAACAACCGATCCTTTAGTAAAGAGAGAAGTTTTAACTTTAGCTAGGAACTCTTTATATTCCTTTTTAAACTCATATGGTACTTTCATATTTTCTATAATTACATTTATTTTCATGGCAAGATTAATCTCTGATGTGGAATGGGGTTATTTAATTCTCGCGAATACTTATATTTTAATAATTTTATTAATTCTATCTTTTTTACCTCCTGGACTTGGTCCTTCATTAAATTACTATTTTCCAAGATATCTAGTTCAAAATGATTTTAGTCAACTCAAATCTCATATAAAGTATGTAATTTATATCAAAGTAGTATTCATAATCCCTGTATTTTTTATTAGTATAATGATATTCGTATTTTTTACAGATATATTTACAATTACGCTACATAATCATACGAACCTTCTATTACTTTTAAGCCCAATTATTATAATTACTGGTTTAGATTCAATCTTGATATTCATTAACAAAGGGTTAAATTTATTTAAAACTGTTTTTATTCTTTTATTAGTAAGATATGTATTCAATATTAGCGCTTTAATTTTTTGTTTATTTGTTCTAAACATTGTTGAGTTGGAAGTAATAGCGTTAATAAATGTCTTATCTCTTCTTTTTCCCTTTCTCTTAAATTGCCTTGTCGTTTTAATAAAATATATAAGAATTAAGGATGATAATCAAAAACAATTTTCTATTAAAACTCATTTAAGAAATACAATAAGGTATGGAACCAATATTAAGCTTGGGCAATTCTTTTCTGAGATTTGGGCTCAAATCCAACCCTTATCAATAGGGACATTTAGTTCTCCAAACTTAGTTACAGGGTTTTCGATCGCAAGGAATTATTCCTTATTTTCTTCTAGTATGACGATATCTTTCGTCTCTCCTTTAACTATCTCTTTTTCGAGATTAAACGTTAAAGAAAAACACAAACAAATCGAAAATCTTTATAACGTATTTCTAATCTATTCATTATTTTTATTATTATTAATTACGGGCATCTTGTATTTTTGTGCTGATATTTTTTTAGTTTTTGTGTTTGGACAATCTTATCTAGATTTTTCCTTATTATTGAAAATTATGTTATTTACAATTGTTTTCTTAGGAATTGGAACACCTTACGAATCTTTGATGCTAGCTATAGGAAAACCAAAATGGATTTTTAGATATAGGTTCTTGGCCTTTCTTATAAGATTACCATTATTTTTATTCTTTCTAATGAATTTTGATTTAATTTGGGCTCTTGTTAGCATTGTAATAAGTAATTTAATAATCACTGGTATTGC
>JAHQWH010000168.1 GCA_029856105.1 Promethearchaeia archaeon
ACAGTAGTTGTATCATTTAATGGTGTTGATGCATCATCGTAAGTCATAGCAACTTGAAACCTTAATCTAATTTTTGTTAAATCATATACTCCAGAATTGGAGATATTAAAAGGAACATTAATGAACATTCCACTTGGATTATTAATATCAAAATTTGCTGTTATATCTCCATCAGGAACGTTAACATTATTTACATTAGGATCAAAAATTGTCATAGCAGAGAAACCACCTAAAAGAGACACAGCCGATAATGATAACGTGAAAACTAACAAGAAACCTCGTACAATCCATCTAAAAAGTCGTGAATAACGAATTATAATCACCAATCTTTATAAAACTTTTTTATTAGATATTTTAAATTAACAATAAAAAGATAGAGGATGTTTATAAATTTATTGTTAAGTTTGACAAAAGAAGGGATGTTTTTAAATACGGCACGGGCACAACCGTGTATCACTTTATCTTCAAAAATTTTCAAGATAAGTTCATCTATTAACCGTATACATTTGAATTTTTTTTTATGAACAACAAACCTACTTTTTTACCTTCAACTTCTCCTATTGCCGCATCCACTATAATTAATGGCTTTTTTTCTAATTCAGGAATGATTTCTTTTTCGATGTAAACCTCGACACGCTGGTCCTTAAAGTCTTCGTTTTCAACGTCAATATCCTTCCATTCGACAAAATCGTGGTCATCTAGGAGTTTGTATTTTTCTACTAACTCAACAAAATTCCCACAGAAGCACATTGTTCACGATTCAGCGGAATGATAAAAAAGTACTACTACTAATTTTTCTGATTCCATTTTTTGTTGTTCTTCAAAAATATACTCCAAAGCCGTTTTTGAGAACGATAATTTAAACAATCTTTACCACTATTATTTTTTTATTAGTTTATATTTACTAATGTATAATGTATAAATTTTAAAATCATTATTATATAAAATATTTAATTTAATTAAAAAAACCAAAAATAGTGAACAAAAAATGGTAGAAATAAAACAAATTAGCGCACATTCGGAGATTATTGAAAAAATCGTGAACGCAATGAACACTTCAATTGAAAGAGGTTTATCTGAGTCAGAAGCAGCAGCTAGACTTGAAAAATATGGAAAAAATGAATTAATAAAGGAAAAAGGAAAAACTGCTCTACAAATTTTCATTGGACAATTTAAAAGTTTTCTTGTTTATTTATTATTTTTCGCGATTGGTATTTCAATTGTTATTGGATTGTGGGAAAGTGGTAGACCTGGTGCCGAAGATTGGTCTTCAGAATATACAGATGCTATTGTAATTGCGGCTATTTTAATTGCTAACGCAGCTTTGGGATTTTATCAGGAATATCAAGCAGAAAAATCGATGGAAAGTTTAAAGAAACTTGCGCCCCATTTTGCTAAGGTTCGTAGAGATGGTAAAGTTAGTGAAATTGCCGTAGAAGATGTAGCACTAGGTGATATAATACTTTTTGAAGATGGGGATAAATTTCCAGCGGATTTAAGATTAATAAAAGAATTTTCGCTTTACGTCGATGAGGCAATTTTAACCGGGGAATCTGCACCTGTAAAAAAACAATTAGATATTGTAGACGAAAAGATGATTCTAGCTGATAGAATTAACCTTGGATACATGAACACGATAATCACGAGAGGAAATGGAGAAGGAATTGCAATTGGGACTGGGATGAATACCGAAATAGGAAAAATAGCTGAAAGTTTGCAACAAGAGATTGTAGAACCTAGCCCTTTTCAAGTGGAAGTAAATCGATTTGGAAAGTTATTAGGAATAATAATTCTATTGATATGTGCTGGGGTTTTTGTCACAGAAATAATTATTATACTAATTACTGAAGGTCTAGCTTTCGGTCCCGAAGAGATAGAGCATATGATTGACGCGTTTAAAATTGCTATAAGCTTAGCTGTATCTGCAGTGCCTGAAGGTCTCGTTGTTGTTATTACGGTGGTTTTGAGTATAGGTATGAAAAAAATGGCTGGGAAAAATGCTTTAGTCAGGAAGTTAACTGCTGTAGAAACGCTAGGACGTGTTAATGTTATCTGTAGCGATAAGACAGGTACATTGACAAAGAACGAAATGACCGTAGTAAAAATGTATTTGAACGGAAAAATATTCGATGTAGATGGCGTAGGTTATAATATTATAGGAAATATCAAAGAATCTGGAAATCCTGTTAACATGAATCCCGATCTTAAGCGGTTTCTAGAAGTTTGTTTGTTTTGCAATAACTCTAATGTAAATATTCTCGACCAAAAAACAGGAGAAGTTAGTGTTGTCGGCGATCCTACTGAAATCTCCATGAAAGTCTTAGCTTTGAAAACGAAACTTAACGAATCTTTTGAGAAATTAGACGAAATTCCTTTCGATTCTGATCGGAAGATGATGAGCGTAATTGGTAAATTAGATGGTAAAATTATTGCTTTAATAAAGGGAGCTCCAGATATTATGATGAGAAATGCTTCTCATGTATTATCAAATGGCGAAAGAAAGTCAATTGAGAACGCTAAAGATAAGATATTAAACCAAAATAACAATTTTGCTGAAAATGCTTTGAGAGTTCTTGGAGTAGCATATAAAGAGTTAGAACCGGGATATGATCTTAATAATATAGAAAAGGATTATACCTATATTGGTTTAGTGGGAATTATAGATCCAGCCCGAGACGAAGTTAAAGACGCAATCAAAGAAGCTAGAATGGCGGGTATCCGAACGATCATGATCACGGGAGATCATAAAATAACTGCCGTAGCAATCGCACAACAAATTGGTCTAACTGAATCAAGTGAAGCAATTACAGGAATAGAGTTAGAAGAAATGACTGATGACGAATTACGAGAGAGAGTTAAAACAGTTGATGTTTTCGCACGCGTAACTTCAGAACATAAACTAAGAATTTTAAAGAGACTAAAGGAACTCGATTTAGTGGTTGCCATGACCGGTGATGGGGTTAACGATGCTCCAGCTGTAAAAGGCGCTCATGTTGGTGTGGCAATGGGATTAAAAGGAACTGAGGTCACTCAAGAAGCTTCAGATATGATACTTATAGATGATAATTACGCAACTATTGTAAACGCAATCGAAGAAGGTAGAGGAATCTTTGAAACAACTACAAACTTCTTCCGCTATATGCTTTCGACGAATTTTGACGAAAT
>JAHQWH010000169.1 GCA_029856105.1 Promethearchaeia archaeon
CAGAAGGACCTTTTAATATAGAAATATTTGCTAATGATACTTTTGGCCATGTTAATAATTCTTATGTACTAACCTTGTACAAAGATATAACTACCCCTAGTTTGATAATAATTTTACCGATTAATGGCACAATTTATAATTCCCAACCTTCTATCAATGTAACTGTTTTTGATACTTATTTAGATACCCTTTGGTATAGAGTAGGGAATACCAACATAACTCTAAATAATAATACTGAGGTTTTACTTAATTTAATTATATGGGATAGTTTACCAGAAGAAGGAGCATTCTTTATTTATTTTTATGCAAACGATTCTGCGGGAAATCTGAATAATACCCTTGTTTTAACGTTATATAAGGATATTAAAGCTCCAACAATAATTATTAATTCACCTCAATCAAACGATCTTTTCGGTGAGAATTCTCCATCTGTTTCTTTAAATGTTCAAGACGCAAATTTAGAAGATGTATGGTATCAGTTAAATAATGGGACGGTAACAACAAATAATTACACATGGACCGGTTTTATTAATCAAGCTGTTTGGGATCAAGTTGGAAATGGGACAGTAACTATTAAATTTTACGCTAATGATACCTTCAATCATTTAGGTTTTGCGGAGGTAACTATAAGAAAAAATATTAAGAATCCAATAATTATGATAGAGAATCCTCAAGAAAACGAGTTATTTGGATTAATTGCTCCAAATTTTACTATTTATAAATCAGGAACCGAACTTAATACAACTTGGTACACTTTAGACAATGGTTTAACGAATTTTACGTTTTCTGGATCGAATGGGACAATAGACCAAGATGCGTGGGGTTTATATGGATTTGGACCTGTAACAATTAAATTTTATATAAATGATTCTTTAGGAATAATTGGTTTTGATGAGGTTTTAGTATTAAAAGATCCTAATCCGCCCGAAGTTACTATTACTTTCATTTCTCCCTCAAATAATAATACGTATTGTGATGAGGAACCAACCTTTAGAATTACGGTATATGAGGCAAATCCCCAATCAATGTGGTACCGAGTTGGGCTAACAAATATAACAATAATTAATGATACCATTATAATTTTTAACGATACGATCTGGAATAGTCTTCCTCAAGGTAAATTTACAATTGAGGTTTTTGCCTTAGATATATTAGGATATCTTAACGATTCTATAACGCTAACATTTTATAAGGATACACTCGCTCCTAGTCTAGTAATAAATCAACCTAACGATGGTAGTTTTTACAATACACCCCCCCCAATTAATATTACTGTATATGATCCGAATTTCTTATTTCTTACATATACGGTAACTGGATATTCTCCAAGTGGTATTTCGTTAGAGAATAATACACAAGAATTCCTGAATCAAGATATTTGGGATATCCTCCCTCAAGGAGAATTTTCTGTCGAAATTATAGCCAGAGATAAATTTGATCATCGTAATGATTCCTTTGTCTTAACTTTATATAAAGATACTATTGCTCCTATAGTGGTAATAAATTTACCAATAGATTATTCATATTGGAACACACCTCCAATTATAAATATCGCAGCGATTGATCCAAACCTTCATACAATTTGGTATAGAGTCGAAGCAACTAATATTACATTAGCAAACAGCACAGATCAACCTCTTGATGGTGGGATATGGGATAGTTTAACTGAGGGAAGTTTTTCTCTTGAAGTTTTCGCTAATGATAGTTATGGTAACCTTAACAATTTGATTACTTTAACTCTATATAAAGATTTAACACCACCTAATATTAATATCAATTCTCCTAATAATAATACTTATTACGGTATAGAACCTGGTATATTAGTAATTGCTACTGACACATCTGTTGATTCTATCTGGTATTCTGTTGGAGGTACAATAGGAACTTTAACTAATGGAGTATTAGAACCGTTAGACCCCTTCATATGGAGTAGTTTACCCGACGAAGGTCCTTTCACCATAAACTTTTTTGCAAATGACTCCGCTGGCAATTTAAACGACAGTATTATTTTGACGCTTTATAAGGATACAGTAGCACCCTTAGTGACAGTTAATTTACCCCTAAATAACACTTACTGGAATTCAATACCCGTATTAAATATAGCAGCATATGACCCAAATCTACAATCAATTAGCTATCAAGTAGTAGGATTTTCTCGATGGTTTATATCAAACAACACAGATGTGCCTCTTGATTTCTTAGATTGGCATGATTTATCAGATGGGATATTTTTTGTTGACATTTTCGCAGAAGATTCTCTTGGAAATATAAATGATTCGATAAGGTTAACGTTACATAAAGATATCGTTCTACCCGTAATAGATATAATTTTACCCCAATCTAATGATGTTTATGGAGATATCGCTCCTAGTTTTGAAATTTCTATTACAGAAGATCATCTAAACACCACCTGGTATATTCTTATTGAAGAATCTATAATTATATCGTTTACTGGTTTTAATGGTATAATTGATCCAACGACTTGGGATTTATTTGGAAATGGAACTGTTACAATAAGGTTTTATGCTAATGATACTGCCGGTAATATAGGATATAAAGATATTACTGTTCGAAAAAATATTTTAGCTCCGATTATAACTATAAATTCACCAGGAAATAATGACTTATTTGGGATAGCAGCTCCAAATTTTCTTATTTATAAATCAGGACCAGAACTTAATTCAACATGGTACACGTTAGATAATGGAATAACAAATATCACATTCACAGGATTAAGTGGAACAATAAATCAAACTGTGTGGGACAATTTTGATTTCGATATAATTACGTTGAGATTTTACATCAATGACTCATTTGGGAAAATCGGGTTTGATGAAGTTTCCATAAGAAAAGATCTAGATATGCCTATAATTACAATCAATTCCCCGATTAACCACACTGCTTTTGCATCATCACCATTTATCAATCTTACAATTGATGAGCCTAATTTGGATAAAGTTTGGTATCGTATCAATAATAACTTAATAGATATAAGCGATAATGTAACACAATTTATTGATATCTTTATATGGAATTCTCTACCCCAAGGAGAGTTTAAAGTAGAACTTTTTGCTAATGATACTATAGGGAATATTAATTATTTTAATACATTATATCTTTCAAAGGACACAATTGGCCCAAATATTACCATTATTC
>JAHQWH010000170.1 GCA_029856105.1 Promethearchaeia archaeon
CGAGCTTTTGAATGGCTTTTTTATTTGGGTTTTGCAGAATACGTTTAGCAATGTTAACAACTTTCGTTAACTTTCCATCCGAAAATTCACGGACAATGTTATCGTATCGAGAAAAATCTATTCCTGCTGTATAAACGCCTGCGCTTCCATGCCCTGCCGCAGACGAAACTTGCCAGTGCTCTACTTTTAGCTCGATTTTAGAAAGAAGTAAACTAGCTGTATACCATTCTATGTATAAAATCATCCGCTTTGACTTTCTTTTTGTTTTTTTAAGCGTCTTCAACGCTCGGGTTAATCTATCTGGGTGCATTTGTTTAAATACTTTTTCTTGGAGCTCGCTCATGCCATCTCTAACGTGAACTTTTATTTGCTCGACGATTACTTCGACCTTTTGCGCTCTCTCCTCTGTTATATCTTGGTGAATTGATCGTATATGACGCGCAATTGTTTCGTTTAAATCTTGACTTTGATCTATGGATGTCTCTTGACCGCTTGGTGGAGATGCTGAAGAGTCTTGTTGGATTTCAGAAGGCGTACTATAAATCTCTCTCTGTTGTATGTTAAAAAGAGCTTCTAATCTCGTAGGATCTTGTCTAACTTCGTTAAATCTTTCTTGGATATCCTCTCGAGAATAACCCATATTCATTAAGTAAAATGCAGCACTTGCTAATTGGTTTTCCAAAGCTTCCGAAGTACTGTAATTACCTGTACCCCCAAATTGCTCCCTCAACCCATCGTCAGCAAGTAAACTGATCTTTTCTTCGTTAATTTCATTTACTTTAAGAGAATTTATTTTAGTAAGTATGTGTTCGATTTGATCCCCGGCTAAGTAGCTTAGGTTGCCTACTGGTCCAACCATAAAGGAAATTTCTTCCATCTTTTTTAAAAGTTCGGCGACATCTTGCTGAGTTTTACCGATTGAAACTATAAAAAAGTGTTCCAAGAATTTTTTGGTAAATCCTGCAATAATCATAAGATTATTCTCGTCAAATTTATTAAGATGGCTATCCAATCCATTACCTTGAAGCTCAGTAGGAAGATTAATGTTATAAACCAATACATTATCTAATATCATGTAAATATAATCTGACTTCTGAATTCATAAGCACCCTAAATAATCAAGAATTTTAGATATAAATATTTTTATGACAACTTATTCACAACAAAATTACTAATCTAATAAAATTAATCTAATAAATACTTTCATTATCAGTTTTTTTGATATTTTTTTGCCATTTTTCTAGCAAAATTCATTTGTTCTTTAGTCTCAAGGCTACAAGGCCTAAATTTTCTTATCCAGTATACGGGGTCCATATTTTTAAGAATATATCCATTTTTTGCGCCCCAGGCTACGACGAACTGTCCCGTTCTCCCACAACCTGCAACGCAATGGACTACGATGGCTTCGTCGTTTAATCCGTGCTTTTCGCAAATCGTTAGAAAATACCCAATTTGTTTATCCGTTGGTAATCCATAATCAGCGACATTAATGTGGTAATATTTAAATGTATCTTGGACTTCTTTTCTATTGTTAAATTCAGAGCAATTAATAACGACTGAGATTCCTTCTTTTTTATATATTTCAAGAACCAGGAGATCTGGCCACCAACTTGCCGCTAATCTACCCTTAACAATCCACGTAAACGGATCGGATTTTCGGGGCATACCGCCAATAGGCCAATACGAAGGACGGATAAAAAATTTCACCTAATAATTTTTTGTTATTTAATACTCTTTTTTATCTATAATTAATTGAAATATAATTACTTTGATTTTATATCTGATAATTAAAATTATATCAAGAAAACATATGTAAATTATATAAAAATAACAATTTATAGTAGTAGATTCTATTATTATTAATAAATATCATTAAAGTTTTTGTTTAAAAATGGTAGATAAAAAAGATTTTACCCCCTACGATTTAAGACGTTATCCTATCGTTCCATTAGTTGGAGTAGGCGTTCTGTTGATTCGAGATAATTTGTTATTGCTAGTTAAACGAATGTACGATCCCGATGCGGGATATTGGTCTATTCCCGGAGGGCACTTAGATCTCGGTGAAAGAGTGCAATCTGCTGCCGAAAGAGAGGGTTTTGAAGAAACTGGCTTTAAGGTGAGGGTTACAAAATTAGCCGGTATAATAGATAAAATAATGTACGACGATACCGGGAAGATCGAATACCATTATGTTTTGATTAATTATTTCGTAGAACAAACGGAAGGCGATCTAAATCAACAACCTATGCCAGATTCCGATGCGTTAGACGCTAAATTCGTGGAATTTGATGAGTTAAAAACCTATAAATTAACCGAATCTTTAGTTGAGCTCTTAAAGCAACTAAAAATGGGATACTAACAAAATATTTTTTATGTATGTGATCATAAACTTTAGAAAAAATCCTTTAACATTTTTATTTTTTGGTTGCTTTAAGAAGACGAATTCGTCCAGAAAAGTACAGATTTTCGTTAAAATTATCGAACCCCCACCCAAACAGTCGGTCTTTCCAATCAACTGTGATGTACTCAAAAGCCAGCGGGCATTCAATTTTGCGAAATGCGTATCGAAACCACCATGGCTGATCATTTTGGTCAAACTCGTTAAAATCAAATATAATAAACTGTCCTCCAGATTTTAGCACATTAAACGCATTTTGAACAAGCTTTTCTCGTTCTGAGTTAGGAAATCCATGAAAAACAAGCGATATAAAAACCTTGTCAAACTCCTCATGAAACGGCAAGGGGTCTTCGATTCTTTTTTGGATAAATGAAATATTAGGATAATCTTGGCATTTTTTCTCAAATTGCTTCTTCATCTTTTTACTGATATCGAGTCCTATAATTTTACCGTCATTCCCAAGATACTTGGCCATGAGACAATCGTTGTATCCTGTGCCGCAGCCCATATCCAGAATCGCATCGTTAGGCTGAATATCCATGTCGGCAATCGCCGCTTTTATCATACCATTATATTTACCAAAACTAGCGATTCTTAACAATTGGTCGTAAAAACGTGCCACAAATCCACCGATCTCAACTTTACTCTCAGGTATATTCATTCTTTTTTCCTCTAATTTATGTATGTATTCAAAATTGATAAAAAAATAATAGTTATTTGAAATTTTTTTGAAGTTCCAAAAATTCCTTGT
>JAHQWH010000171.1 GCA_029856105.1 Promethearchaeia archaeon
TTATGATGGAGGCCAAAATAAAGCTTACTGTAAATTTTACGATTTGGATAACGACGATATCAAGATATGGATAGATACCACCGAACACGAGCCTTATTGCTTAAGCAAAGAACCAATTTCAGAATTAGAATCTAATATCAAACTAACTAATTTCGCGGGGTTAAAAAAATTCGAAGCAATAACTCGTTTCGATTTACTACTCGATAAAGAAATTAAGATCACTAAAATTTATGGTAATACACCGATTGATATAGGTGGTTCTGGAGAAAACATAAAAAATATCTTAGAACCAAAAAAAAAGGATGAGGATAAAAATATAAAGAGAGAACCAAAAGTCTGGGAAGCTAATATTAGATATCATTTAAATTATATCTTTGATAGGCAATTAATTCCCGGATTAATTTATCGAATTAATAACGGAAAACTTGAAAAGATTGATTATAAAAAGAGCACAGAAGAAACTAAAAAATTATCAGGCGAATTAAAAGAGATATTTAAAAATGAAGCACCTGAAATGCGAGAATTTTCTGAGAAATTTATAGACATTTTCGTTACACCAATTCCCGATGTGAAACGCTTAGCCTTGGATATTGAAGTTAAAGTCGGAAAAAACGATTATACGATTCCCGACCCTCACCTTGCGGCCCGAGAAATAATTAGCATATCATTTGTGGCTTCTGATGGTTTAAAATTGGTGTATATATTAGAACGTGAAGGTTTTAATTTCAACAAACGCCATGAAAGCTTCCCTAACGATGCTAAATTGTATTTCTTTAAAACCGAAAAGGAGTTGTTAATTGAAAGCTTTAGAATTTTGTGGGATTACCCTGTAGTTATTACTTTCAATGGAGATAATTTTGATTTAAGTTACATGTTTCACAGAGCAAATAAATTAAAAATCGATAGAGATTTAAATCCTATTCATGTGAAAAGGGGTTTTGGTATAATGTCGAAAACAGAATGTGACCTAAGAAAAGGCGTTCACATTGATGTTTTTAACTTTTTCTTCAATAGAAGTATTTCTGGTTATGCTTTTAGTGGAGCTTATCAAAGTGCTTCTTTAAATTCCATAAGTGCCGCGTTGTTAGGTGAAGAGAAATACGCACACGAAGAAGAGATCCATGACATGGATTACGGAACCCTTGCTTGGTATAATCTTAAAGATTCAATATTAACTTTAGAACTAACAAAATTCAATAACTCTTTAGTCTGGAATTTGATCGTTTTATTATGTAGGATTACAAAAATGCCAATTCACGATATGGTACGACGGCAAATTTCAACCTGGATACAAAACATTTTTTTCTTCGAACATCGTCGCAAAGAATTTCTCATTCCTAGAAAATCCGAGATTTCAGATTCTAAGAAAGGTGGTGCATTGATGTCGAAATTTTTCGACGGAAAATTTCAAGGCGCGTATGTAATTCAACCTGTTCCTGGAATTCATTACGATGTAGTAGTTATGGATTTCTCAAGCTTATACCCTTCTATTATAAAAGAATATAACCTATCCTACGAGACTGTTCTCTGTCCTCATGAAGACGACGAAGACAACCTTGTTAAAGGAACCCCTTACCACATATGTACTCATAAAATGGGGATATTTGCTTACGTAGTTGGCTTTTTTAGAGATACCAGAGTAAAATACTTTAAACCAAAATCGGCCGATAAAACCTTAACTCAAAAACAGCGTAGTTATTACCACACAATCCAACAAGCGCTTAAAGTGTTTATAAATGCAAGCTACGGCGTATTTGGTTCCCAAAACTTCCCCTTGTTTTGTTTACCTGTTGCCGAAAGCACAACAGGAATTGGCCAATACTCCATAAAACAGACGATAAAGAAAGCAGAAGAACTGGGGGTTAAAGTACTTTATGGAGACACTGACTCTGTTTTTCTATCAAATCCATCTAAGGCCCAAATGAAGGAAATATCAGATTGGAGCAAAAAAGAATTAGACTTAGATTTAGAAGAGGAAAAAACATACCAATTCTTAGCACTCTCACAAAGAAAGAAAAATTATGTAGGAATTTATAAAGACACTAAATTTGTTGATATTAAAGGGTTAGTCGTCAAAAAGAAAAACACACCAGAATTTATAAAAAAAACTTTTAGCCAATTACTAGAAATATTAAAACAGATTACAAATGATGATGAGTTTAAACTAGCAAGGAAAGAAATTATCGAAATCATTAAAAGAAATTTAAAAAAGATTGAGAAAGTAGGAGCATTTTCTTTAGAAGATTACGCAATCAATATCTCTCTACAAAAACATCTGAAGGATTATACCAAAAGCGTTCCTCAGCACGTAAGAGCCGCTAATGCATTTATTGAAACAGAAATCGCAAAAGCCCGGACTAATAACGCTAGTAAAAATGAAATAATAGCAATAAAAAACAGATATCAAAAAGGAGATGTAATAAGATTCATAAAAAGTAAAGGACCTATTGGTGCTAAAGTAATGGAGCATGCAAAACTTCAAGATATTAATTCTAAAAAATATCGCGACTTGTTAAAATCTGCTTTAGAGCAAGTATTAGACGCTCTCGGTATATCTTTTGAGGAAATCAAGGGCATTAAAAAGATGGATGCTTTTTTTTAAAGTGAATATTGAATTACAGTTAATTTTAATTTTTAAAAAGAAAAAGAAAAGTTTGTTTAATTCTTACTTAATTTCAGCTAAATCTACACCGCTAGTCTCCTTTATAAAAAAATATCCTAAGGGAATTATTACAAGGTTTACTATCACAAAAATAATAAAAGTAGCACCTAAACCGAATACTAGAATGGCTAAACTGCTTAGTAACAATCCAATAGTTGTACCAAAAGCTCCTATTAAGCTTCTAAATCCGAGTCCAGTTCCTCTTTTATCCGTTGGCACCAATTCTAACGTAATGAGTCTAATCACACCCCATAACCCCCAAAAAGCGATATGGCTTATAGCGTAGCCTATAAAGACAATTAGAAACGCACTTTGAGAACTCATCGCGCCAAATACCCATATAACTACTGATATTGGCAATAAAAACGACCATAGATATAATAATGGCTTCCTTCCAATCCTATCAGCTAGAAGTCCGTTTATTAGGTATGCAATCATCACTGTGAATATTGTTAAAAAGAATATAATCGAAACCA
>JAHQWH010000172.1 GCA_029856105.1 Promethearchaeia archaeon
TTGATTTTGGATGAAATTAATAATATCTTCAATCCTCTCAGGAGCAATTGATAATTTCTCAGAAATCTCATTTATAGTTAGTTTTTCGAATTTTTCCGACATTAGTTCAAATTGTATTAGGAGTAAATTCTGGTAAATATTTAAAATTAGCAATTTCAAATTAGGAAAATTCTCATGCTTTAAATCTTTGACACAGTTTAAGATTTTCTCAGAGGCGTCATTATAGTTTAGAACTCTATAGGAACTAATGATCGTATACAATTTCTTAATAAACTTGAAATATAAATTGATATTATCACGCAGTTCTTGAAGATTATACCTATGCTGATTTTCGTCAACCTCGCTTTTCAACATTGCTAACAATTTTGTGAAGTTTTCCAGGTTAGCCTTAGTTAGGCTTTCCTTTAAAAGATTATCATACCGTCTTAAATATATTTTGCGACAGTTTTCTAATTCAACTCGAGCTTTTTGTTGTAATTCGTTAAATTCACCAAGTTCATTCTTTATATCGAAATAATTCTGGTGTTCTTTAATTAAAGTTAACGCTGATCCAATTTTTACCAACGCAGATTTGAAATCGTCAATATCTAACTTTTTTAATATAATAGATTTATAAACATTTAACTCTTCTAAGAGTTCTTTTTTACACTTATATCCGTCGAATTTATCATTTAAGCTCATAATGACTTAGATAAAATAAGATTGACTTAGACCTATTATATCATAAAAGATAAATTACAAATATAAATTTAATATATTAAAATTAATAAGAAATAAAGGGATTGAAAATGTTGAAAATCTGTTTAATAGTAGGTTCCCCGCGTAAAAATAGAAGTTGTAACTTTTTGATTGACCAAGCTATCGAAGGAATAAAATCTGTAGATGAAGAATTTGAAATCAACAAAATCCAAATAACGGATTTCAAACTTACGCCTTGTAATGGCTGCGATCAATGTTTAAGACCTCCACACGATTGTCCCTTAGCGGAAGATGATGATACTACAGAGTTAGAAAAGCTATTATTAGGGTCAGATGCACTACTTATCGCTGCTCCAAACTATTTTGGCTCTGTGAGTTCTCAAATAAAAGTATTTATCGATCGCTCAAGGCCGTGGAAAATGAAAAATTACATGTTAAAAGATGTAATTTTAGCTCCTTTAGCTTCAACAGGTTTAAGAAACGGTGGTCAAGGCGTAATTTCAGATTTAATTAGTTTTGGATTAATTCATGGAATGATCGTAGTAGGAAACGCCATGGGTAGCCCTGTTCTTGAGGGAAACATACCTATAACTAGCCTCCAAAAATTTGGATTAAAAGAATTTGTTGGTAAGGGAGAAGTCGATGAACTAGGAGGTTTAATTGCTAAAAATACTGGGCAAAGAGTTGCCGAATTAATTATAAAAATGAAAAAATAAAAATTTTTATTTGTTTTTTTAATCTGTATTAGGGTTATCAGATTTTTTTTCTTCTGCTATTTCTTCCGCTTTCTTTTCAAGTTCTTCTGTTTTTTCTTCGAGTTCTTCCAGATCTTCTTTAAGTTCCTCAGCTTCTTCTTCAAGTTCCTCAGCTTCTTCTTCGAGTTCCTCAGCTTCTTCTTCGAGTTCCTCTACTTCTTCTTCGAGTTCTTCCAGATCTTCTTTAAGTTCCTCAGCTTCTTCTTCAAGCTCTTCCGCATCTTCTTCAAGTTCTTCTGTTTTCTCTTCAAGTTCTTCCGCTTCTTCTTTAAGTTCTTCCTGTTTTTCTACTTTCTCTTCAAGTTCTTCCGATTTTTCTTTAAGTTCTTCTGCCTTTTCTTCAAGCTCTTCCGCTTTTTCTTCAAGTATTTCTGCTTCTTCTACTTTCTCTTCACGTTTTTTTGCTTTTTTTACTTTAAGTTTTTTTGCTTTTTTCGCTACCTTTTCTTCAAGTTCTTCTGCATCTTCTTTAAGTTCTTCCGCTTTTTCAAGAAATTTTGGTTTTTTATCCCCTGACCAGGCGATATTAACAATAGCTCCAATTGTAATTATTATTGCAGATATGATTATATAGAATGTTAGGTTGTTTTGAGGAAAAAATTGTAAAACATAGTCCATCCAATAAACCATCAAAACACCCATAGGCGATACTATAGGGTTTAAAATAGTTAAAATGGCTGCAACAATATCCGCAATAGTTTGAACTAAATCAATTGTTTGAAAAATCATGCTTTATCAATACCTCCTAACTTTGGTTTATATCTCTTCTCTCTAATTTTTTCCCGATTAATAATAAAATCGAGAAAATCATATCCTTTAAGAACTATTGTAAGAAAATAAACCCCCATATATAGCATAACCATATTTTGAACGTTTACAGCTATAAAACCTAAATTTGCTAATTCAATTATTATTTCAAAACGTACTTCAGTAGCTCCACTAAACTTATACGACCATATATACAAGCAATTTAAAAGTATTTGAATTAGCGAGATAGTACCTTTTCTAATTGACTGTTTAGGAGAAGAATAGTTAAAAAAAGCGCAAGCACTAATCAGTAATCCGAATGCAGAAACCCAAAAAATTATTCTATCATAATCTGGTTGTTCAAGTATAATGTCAACGCCCATTATTGAAACTTCCTTCATTAAAGTAAAAGTCAAAAATGGAATAACCATCGTCGTTGCTATATAAACGCTCAGATATATTAAACCTTTAAAAATATTGAAATTACGCCCCATTTATATCACCCTCTATGGAAAATGACCTGCCGTAAAATTAATTATGTTAACTGTAAAAGTGTACAGATCAAGTGAATAAGATGCGCTAAATGTAAGGTTAGCATAAAACTCTAAAGCGTAAGGGGTTCTAGTCCAATCTACCTCTGTGGAAGGATCTGGTAAATTTGCAAAATCCAATGCCGTACCAGTGAGATTCGCTTTCAGAGTGACCCCCTGAGTAATAGTTCCAAAAGATTGCTCTTTATCAAAGATTCTTACAGTAGTTGTATCATTTAATGGTGTTGATGCATCATCGTAAGTCATAGCAACTTGAAACCTTAATCTAATTTTTGTTAAATCATATACTCCAGAATTGGAGATATTAAAAGGAACATTAATGAACA
>JAHQWH010000173.1 GCA_029856105.1 Promethearchaeia archaeon
CTATCATTTTTAGGATTATCTTTCAGAAAACTAACAGAGAGTATAGTTTTATTTTTGTTTAATGTTAAAATTAAATTATGTCATCAAAAGTAGTTTCTTATTATGATTGGTCGTTAGGTTTTAAAGGTAGTAACACAGATAGCACTTCAAAAATTACGCTTACAAAAAAAAATAGATTAAATTCAATTGGAATTGCTAACGATGACTTTAAAAATTATTTGAGAAAATGGAAGAATAGAAACCTTTCCTAATATAATCTAACTTATTATCTAATGATTTTTTATTTCTCATCCATATTTTTTGCTTTTTTGTGTTTTTACGTTCTTTTAGTACGAAATTCATTAAAAATCTAAAGAGGTTTAAATACATTTTTTTTTACAATTTACAAATAAGTAAAAATATAAAATCCTTTTATAATGTCAAAATCAAGTTCTTATTATGATTGGGAACTAAGTTTCCTTGAACTACCACTACATAAAGGTAGTGGATTCGTAATTCATCGAGATTCGCTCTTGAATCTCTTGATCCAATAGGCTCACATTCTCTCCAAACGCATCGACCGTAGTCCCTACGGTAGTTTCATCGTTGTTAATGATCTTGATATTTTTTTCTTTTAGGATTCTTATTCCTTCGTTTCTGAGATTAACGGAAGCATTTACATCCCTATCGTGATAGACTTGACATTTTGGGCAAACCCATTCACGATCGCTTAATTCTAAGTCTTCTTTTTTGTATCCACATTCAGAACAGAGCTTAGAGCTGGGAAAATACCGATCTACTAAAATTAAATGCATTCCTTTTTGTTCCATCTTATATTTCAAAATTGTAACGAATTGATTCCAAGAAAAATCCAAACTCACAGATTTAGACAGTCCAGAATTAAATCGTTGCATTCCTTTTATATTTAAATCTTCCAAAATCACGCAATCAAAATGTTTGGATAAAAGATGAGTAATCTTATGAATCCAATCCCTTTTTCGATTCTCAATTTTCTCATAAAGTCTAGCTAAATTAATTCTTGCTCTATTTCGATTACTAGAGCCTTTCTCCTTTCTGGATGCTTCTCTATGTAATCTTTTAAGTTTAGGCTCTTCCGTTCTATAAAATCGGGGACTTGATAGTTTAAGTTCTTTGGCTATCAGAAACTTAGACGCACTCATGTCAAATCCTATTATTTTATTTTCTTCAATACTTTGTTTAGAAATTATATTAGATTCGATTTCAATTAAAATTGAAGCAAAATATTTTCCACTCTTCGTTTTAGAGACAGTTATGTGTTTAATATCTTCACTAAATACTCTATCATCTCTATATTTGATCCAAGTCTTAATCTTGGGGAGTTTTAGTTTCTTGTTTTCAAAATCGATCTTGCAATTATTATTTACGTTATAAGTCGTATAAGACTGTCGATTCTTCTTGGACTTGAATTTAGGAAATCGCTTTTTGATCCCTTTCTTTATATTTCTAAAGAAATTATCATAGGCAGATTTGAGATGTCTCCATTCGGATTGTAACGCTTTTGAATCAACTTCCTTTAGAAAGGAATGATCTTGCTTGTATTGTCTTTCGGTTTTATATTTATGATGATAAAAAGCGTCTTTATCGTCCTTTAGTTCTTGATATACTTTCTTTCTCTCTTCTAGCATCTTGTTATAAATGAATCTACAACCACCAAAAGTCTTGTCCAATATTACCTTCTGTTTTTGATTAGGATAAATTCTAAATTTATACGCCCTATTCACTATTTTCAAAAGAGCAAATGAGTATTTAAATCTACACGTTGAGGTAGATTAATGATTTCTTGCAAAATTCATCCCACACCTAAACTAAAGGAGTGGGCTTTCTTTTGCTTCTAATGGTAAAAACCAACCTTCAAAGGAAAGAGTTAATAATCGAGAAAAAATAAATTCGATAGGAATTCCGATAAACAACTTTAAAAAGTTTTTACAGGATGGAAACAGAAAAATCTTAACTAAATTTTTCGGTTAACCAAGATATAAAATTGCTCCTATTAAAATTTCTATACCAAGTAAAATAAAGAAAAAGATTAAGGTGTAAAACCTCCATTTTATTGATACTCTCTCTCTTTCTTCTAAACGGTATATAAATAATAATAAAATAGCTCCAAGCCCTAAAATTGATAATATTATAAGGAAAAATGTAAAAATTAGCGATATATTTAAAGTGACTGGGACTATAATAAGTAAAATAAAAATCGTTATACTTATCCATATTGTAATGAATCTCTTCATTTTCTCCCTAAAAATCTCGTCGAGGTCTTCAGATTTTACTCCCGGAATAGTTCCATAAGATAAACCAAAAATTGCTAAGGCTAATAAAGTTGAATGGAATGGGTTTAAAAGATGTAATATTAAATCTGAAAAAAGAATTCCCATAAATATTCCTAATAATAAACACAAAATAATGCGGATAACTTTAAAATTGACTTTCAAGAATATAATTACTCCCCGAACTAAAGAATTAATGGCGTTCTTAACAATTTGATATAAAGCGCTCAAATTATCAACTATTTTATCGAAGAATTCTTTTAACTCCTCTAACATGAAAATAAATGGGTATAACAAAATTCCTACAATTAAAAGTGACAAGCTCCAACCAGATGAATAAAAGTCGTAAAAAATGATACTGATTAAAGCTACCATTGACGCCCAATAAGCAAAAGAGAGGAGTTTCCGTTTTTTAAAGGGTTTGACTAAGAAGCCTACAAATACCATAAAAACTAATAGTGAAGTTGAAATATTTAATAAAAATTTTGTTGGATTCATTATAGCTAATGCAAAATACACATCAAATGAGGATAATGCACCAAAACCTATCAGGCTGAAATGACTAACCTGTTTTCTAGTTTTTTGATTAATAGAATTTAAATTGCTATCATTATCAAGTAGCGTTAAAAGTAGTAAAATTCCAAATACGATTAAAATCATCGTGGTAATATTAAATATATCTAATGTTAAATAGTACAGTGGCCAAGAGCAGAAATTGATATACGAAACAATAATAAGAAAGTTTCGAAG
>JAHQWH010000174.1 GCA_029856105.1 Promethearchaeia archaeon
ATAAAATGAGTTCAATAAAATCAAAAGAGTACCAAAAAAGAAAGAAGCACATACGAAAAAAGCAGAATAAACAGGCGTGGATAGCATTTGCATTAATATCGCTATTTCTTGGTAGTATTTTAGTAAGCGTTATTATTACGATACTTTCAAGCCCTTAATGTTTCTAAACGATCAACTATTTAACGAACATCTTTTTATTTTACATAATAACATCATGAAGTATTAATATAATGAAGTTAAAACGAATAGATTACATCTTTGTACTTCTGTTAATAGTGCTTACGATTGCTTCAATTGACTTCCTATTAAATGAAACTCATAGAGAAGCGATAGAAAACCTTTCCAAATATCCCCCCTTTCAAAATTTAGCATCTGGACTTCTAATAACATTTCTTGTTTGTTTAATAGGAAATCTATTACCTATTCCTACACCGTATACATTTGTAGTTTGTTTTAGCTCGCTTCCATTTTTACAATTAAATTTGATCGTCCCTATGATTGTGGCTTTAGTAGCAAGCTTAGGTTGTTTATTTGGCGAATTGGGGGGTTATTTTGTTGGTAGAGGCGTTTCAGAGTTCATTTCTGAAGAACAGAGAAATAAATTAAAGAATTATCAACAGTTCTTAGTAGAACATCCAAAAATTGCCCCATTTGCTATATTTTTTGCCGCTTTAACTCCCATATCGGATGATCTTATTACAATTCCCCTTGGATTAATAAAATATTCTTTGAAAATGACAATATTTTGGTGTTGGCTTGGGAAATTAGGCTTGATGTTAATTTTCTCTTATAACTTCTTAAATATTTGCAGTTTATTGGGAGGAGAAAGTTGGATTTTAAGCGTAATCTCATTATATGTTATGGTAATCTTCTTATATGCTATGTTGAAAATAAATTTACTAGACTTAGTTAAAAAATATGTAAAAAGAAAATCAAATAAAAAGTTATGAATTTTTAATTTACTTTTCCTAAATTGAGATATCTGTACCGGGTAAAGAAACGCTCCCCGATGTCATCCCTTCGGCTTTCATGTAATCGTCGATCGTTCTTTCTTCTACTTTTTTAATATATTCTTGTAGTTCAGAATGGATATCTTGAGAAAGTTCAGGAGGGGTATAATCCCGCAATATCTCCTCGACTTTTTCGCGAGCTGACTCCATAATATCTTTTGAACCCTTCTTTCGCCAAGTATTTCTTCTATTTCTATTAATAAGTTTATGAATTGGCATATATAATTCTTGCTTCATATGTTTACGCGTGTGTTTTTCAGCCAAGAAAGTAGCACCGGGCTTTTCATTCAAAGCTATTTTCTTAATAGTTTCTAACCCTATTGTATCTTCATTTACAATAATACCCTCAGTTGCTCTTTTTACCATGCCAGCTAACTCGTCATCAATTACAAGGAGTTCCAAAGCTTCGACTAAAGTAGCTTCGTAAGTCCCAGCGCAGGTTATGTAATTTATTCCCGCCTGAGCTGCAAGTAAAAGCGTTTGAAATCGTTCAAAACCGTTTTGCAGGTCGAAACATTTAGAATCGGTTACCAAACCGGGACCTCTTGAAGGAATGTTGTAAAATCGCGCAAGTTGTGCAATACCCGCAGTGATAAGTCCAGTTTCAATACTCCCGATAGCTGAGTTCCCCGATCGCATGTCAGTTATGTGAGATACGGTTCCATAAAAAACTGGAGCTCCCGGGTTAAAGATTTGAGCAAGAATAGTACCACCAAGAATTTCAGCGTTGGTTTGGGCTAATAATCCCGCTAAAGTAACTGGTGCTGAGGATCCAGCAAGAGCTTCAGGCGCAATTATAGTTGGCTGCTTGTATTTCGCAAAGATTTGTAATCCATTTGTCATGATTTGGGGTAAATGAAGCGGGCTAGTAGGGTTAAAAAATCCAACAAGGCGAGGTTTGTTAATTAATTCATCATTTCCTCCTACAACTATAGAGACCATGTTTATCATATCTGTACTTGCAAGCTTCCCATAAACGCCTAGGCCGTAAGGCTTTTTAGTATTTTTAGCCCATTCGTAGATACAACGAGCGTGGATTGTCGTATATTGTATATCTCCCGGCCACACATCTACATGCGAACAAACAATGTTTTTCAGGCTATCTACAACGCGTATCTGTTTAATTGTATCTTCAAGCAACGATTTTCGTACTCCGCTTTTTTTCTCGGGGTCGTATATTTTTACTGGAGTTCCTATAGTTGCAAAAATGGTATCGTGTGTATTTACTTCAAAATTAAAAGATCCATCAGGTCCGTGTAATTTAAAAGAACTGGGGACTTTTTTCAACTGCTCTTCAATAAAATTTTCAGGAAATTTTACAAATTTGGTATTATCATTAATAATAGCGCCTTTTTCTTGAAGTAACTCCCTAACGTTTTGATCGTCAATCTTTATACCGACGGTTGATAGTAATTCCATCGATGCGGAATGAATTAATTCAATTTCATCTGTAGATAATACTTTTAATTTTTCCATTTTCATAGTTAATCAGATTTACACTCTTATTTTTATCTATTCAATTAATTTCTTTACTAAACTTACAGTTTCAATAGCATCGTCTGCCCAACCATCGGCTCCAATCTGCTCAGACCACTCTTCTGTTGTAGGGGCACCGCCAACGATAACCTTATATTTCTCCCTCAATCCCCTCTTATTCAATTCTTCTATAACTTGTCGTTGAAAATCCATAGACATCGTTAATAACGAAGACATTCCTATAATTTTGGCGCCAACTTCTTCTGCTTTATTAATAAATTCTTCAGCAGTAACCTCTACTCCTAAATTATAGACATCAAACCCATTAGAAAATAGAAAAGACGCTACTAAATCCTTCCCAATACTATGTACATCGCTTTCAACGGTTCCAATAACGATTTTTCCGAGCGTTTTCTTTTCACTGCCAGAAGCTCTAATTGCAGGGTCTAATACATCGTCGATTACGGTTTTAACGACTCCCGCAGCACCAATTAAGTCAGGCAGAAAAATATCTTCATTCTCAAATTGAGATCCTATATATTTCATGAGAT
>JAHQWH010000175.1 GCA_029856105.1 Promethearchaeia archaeon
AAGATGCCGATACGATATTTGATTTGATTTAACGCGGGTATATCGATATTATAAATCTTTGATTTTAATAACCCTTGCATCATGCAAGGAACTCCAACAACTGCTAATTTGGTTGGATTTTTGTTTAGATCTTTTAACTCTCTTAAGGTCGGGTTATTTACGTATTTTGTGCCGGTTGTTAAAAGAATATCTTCTTTATTTTGAATTACTATAGGTTCAGGTCTCCACGGAGTTCCGCTCATTTTCGCGCCTAACGCTAGATCGATTTGGTTTGTGTCAAAAAGGTAATGTAAGCAAGTACTGGTAATTCCACCATCCTGACATACTTTAGCAATACTTTTAATTTTAGTTCTTGCTGAATAAGCTTCTATGTAATGTCCAATTGTAGAAGCGCTTTTAATTTCTGAAGAGTTTCTTTGAGCCATGTTCAAGATATCAACGGGTAAATAAGTACGAGGGCATACAAAATAGCACATCCCGCATTTGATACACTTATCTTCGTCTAACTTACCAAAACCATTATAAATATCTAAACAATTTACAGGACAAACGCCGGCGCATAAGCCGCATCCAGAACAGATATTTGACTCAAATACCGCACTAACTGGTTCGTAAATTGATTTTACTTCTGAGGGGTTAACAAAACGGCTTTGAATATCGAAATCCTTAAAAATTGTAGTTTTAATCGCGTCGTTATTCTCTTCTATTGTTTCGTGGATTTTATTAACTACTACAAGGTTTTCATTCTTCAATAATTCTAATAAACTAAGAGTTTTTCTGACATCTATTGAGTTTTTTTTGGAAAATTGTTTTATAGAATCAAATTTATTGGAATTATGTTGATTTAGATAATTGAAAAGTTTATATTTCAAATGTTCTTCATCGAACATTCTGAACAATAATTTAGAGTACTGTTCTTCGCTATAGATGCCAGCATCTAAGATTTCCTGTTTAGCGTCAATTAACGCGCGGATCCTATATGAATCTAAGGTAACAGCTACATCTTTTAAGGTTTCCCATGAAATGTTAGATTCAGAGCCCATTTTTATTACTAAATTTATTCTTTACAATTAATTTATTTATTTATATTTTTTATAATATATTTTCCATAATATAATTCCGAAAACTCATGCTGAAGTTAGTTACCTTCTAACTCCTTTTTTTTTAGAAGGGTCATTCTATTTCGGGTTAATTTTTTGTTTTGGTAGATGAGGTAGAGCTTCGATTTTGTTGGTAATGTCTTCTACTGAGTTAAGGAAATTTTCAACTTCAGCTGCAGAGCAGAAATATTGTTGAATCCTATCTTCAGAAAGGCCTAAGTGTTTAAACATCATCTTTAAAAATTTTACATGTTCGTATGTATTCAAGTTTCCTTTTCCAAACTCACATTCGCCTTCGTTTCAGGAAATAATAGCTACTCCTTCGGCTCCGTTCAAAAAACATTCCATTATTAAGTGAATTCCAATTCTACCAGTGCATCTAACTCTTATTAAATGGACAGTGCTAGAATAAGATTTTCTCATAGTGCCTGTTAAATCTGCTACGGAATAGCCTCACTTTTCACATCCAAAAGCAATAATATTTTTTTCTTTTTCGCTATTTGACATTTATTTTCGCCTATAATCGCTTTAATTTTCAATTTTGGTTGATATTTTCTTCATAAATTCGAGTTCACTACCCGCGATTCCTTTAATTTCAGCTTCAAATTGCTTATCTCTGTAATACTTTAAATCGATAGCTCGTGCTGGACACGAAGAAACGCACACGCCACAACCTTTACATTTTAACTCGTCAACAACAGCAATGCCATCTTCATTTACGATTATTGCTTGATATTCGCATAACTTTTCGCATCTATGACATCCCACGCAGAGAGTCTCATCAACTTCAGCTATAATTAACTCTTGAACGATAGTATCGTGAGAAAGCAATGTAGCAGCTTTACTTGCGGCAGCTAATGCTGTAGAAACGGAATATGGGATGTTTTTTGGTCCCGCAGCACACCCACATATATAAATCCCTAATCCATTAGTTTCTTGAGGTTTTAAACAACCGTGAATTTCTGAAAGGAATCCATGGGGACCTTTACTAAGCCCCATTACATCAATTATTTTATTTGTACCTTTTGAAGGGATCATCCCTGTTGAACACACTACTAAATCAAAATCCAAGTAAGAAACTTCTCCCTCTAAAGAATTATCGTAAAAGAGCCTCATAGTTCCATCCTCGTTCAGCTTTATATCGCCCGGTTTTCCCCTAATGAACATAACATTTTGTTCTCTTATCTTTCTATAATATTCTTCGTTTCCTTTGTCCGTGGTTCTAATATCTATATAGAATATCGTTATTTCCATATCGGGGTATTCTTGCTTTAACAATTGAGCGTTCTTCAAAGAAACGCTACAACAAACAGCAGAACAATAATTATTTCCTCTTAACGTTCGTGACCCAACACATTGGATCATAGCTACTTTTTTAGGCGATTTTCCGTCGGATATTCTGTATACATGCCCCTCGGTTGGGCCAATTGGACTTAACAACCTTTCTAATTCGATTTGCGTAATGACATCAGGATAAATTCCATACATATACTCGTTACTTTTCAAAATGTTGTATTCGTCCCATCCAGTTGTGACTATAACAGCGCCTACCGTAATATCGAGGATTTCGGGTTCTTGATCGAAATCAACCGCTTCACTAGGGCAAGTTCTTTCACAATTTTTACAGTCTATACACACATTCATATCAATTACGGCATAATTTGGCACCGCTTGCGGAAATGGGATATAAATTGCTCTTCTTTCTCCAAATCCTCGATCAAACTCATTAGGGATCGTTATTGGACATTTTATCGTGCATAAACTGCATCCAGTACACTTTTTTTCGTCAACATATCGTGGATTTTTTCTGATTTTAAACTTGAAATTTCCAGTTATGCCACTAAACTCTATAACATCGCTATAGGTCAGTAAAGTTATATTGGGGTGTTTCGAAGCATTTACCATTATTGGGGCCAAAACTCATA
>JAHQWH010000176.1 GCA_029856105.1 Promethearchaeia archaeon
GTAATTGTCGTTACTAAACCGCTTCAAAAATACGTCTTAAACGAAGGCGTTCCTATAGAGAAAGTTAACATCCTTTTAAATGGGATATCCCTCGAAAATACTATTGTAGATAGAGAAAAACTTGGAGTTTTGAAATCTAATATTTCAATAGAAGACGACGATTTTGTTATTCTATATATGGGGTATCTATATGATTTTGCGGGATTACTAGAAATTATTGATTATTATAATACTGATGTAAAAAGCGGTAAATTAAATATTAAATTTTTAATCGTTGGCGATGGTGAAATTTACAATCGTTTAGTTAACCACGTTAAAAAGATTAACGCAGACTGGGTAATTCTAACGGGCAAAGTTCCATTTTTCGATGTTACAGAGTACATTGAATTGGCAGATTTATGTCTGATGAGCTTTGAACTTAACGACGTTACAAAAGACATAACTCCTGTAAAAGTAATGGAATATATGGCAATGAAAAAACCTGTTTTATCAACTAGACTACCAAGTGTAGTTCGTGAAATAGGAGAAAATAACGGAGTAATTTTTGCTCAAAACCAAAAAGAGTTAGTAGAAAAAATTAGAGATTTAACAAAAGAAAAAGAAAAATTAAAAAACCTCGGTCTACAAGGCTACGAACTAATTAAGAAGAGCTACATGTGGCCAAACATTATGAAAGATTTGAAAAAAATAATGCTCGATTTGATTAAAGAAAAGAAACAATTAAGTTAATATAGAATTTATTGGAGAACAAAGAACCTATGATTAATATTGCGATGTTAACTCCGTTTTTCACGGGAAAGTTAGGCGGACCATACAATGTTATAATGGAACTTGCTCCAATTCTAGAGAGAAAAGGAATTTCCACTAATATATATACTACATCAGCTATTCGGAAATTTGGACGGGCAAGAACCGAATTTTACGAAGAAAAAAGCAAAAATTTCAAAATTTATCGTTTTGATTCTTACTTAAAATTTAAGGAATATAGAACCTCGTTTAAGTTACTACCCTTTCTGTTGAAGAACGAAAAAAATATAGATCTTGTCCATTCCCATTCTTTAAGAAGCTTTCAGGAAAATAACGGATTAATTGTCTCGCTTATCAAGAAAAAACCGTTGATAATTTCTCCACACGGAGGAATCAGCATAAACTGGGACTATAGAGATAAAATCCCAAAAATGATTTCTGATAAAACTATTGGCTATCTTAAAAAATACATGAAACCACATTACATTGCTGTTACCAAAATGGAGATACCTATTATAAAGGAATACGGCGCTGACGACGACCACATACATTTTATTCCGCATGGAGTCAATACAGATATTTTTAAACCTGTTGATGGGAGTAGTTTAAAAAAAAAATTAGGATTAGAAAATTCCGATATCATACTGTATGTTGGACGCATCGCAAAAGGTAAAGGTGTGGATAAGTTAATAAAAATACTAAATTTAGCGATTAAAAAAAATAAAAACATCAAACTAGTTATTATCGGAGGAGATGCGGGGTACCTCCCAATTGTTAAAAACTTAATTCAACAGTACAATCTGTCAAAATATGTTACCCTTGTAGGTTATGTCTCCAAGCAAAACCTCTCAGAATATTATTCCATGGCGGACTTAATCGTATATCCATCGAGACAAGAAATATTCGGGCTTGTATTATGCGAGGCAATGGCTTGTGGAAAAGCCGTTATTGGTTCAGACATTATGGGTCCAAGCGAAATAAATTTAAACGGTAAAACGGGTTATACTTCTGACTTTAAAGATCTTAATAAAGTAAGCGAAATGATCGTTGGTTTATTCGATAATAGGAAATTACTAACCCAAATGGGAATAAATGGCCTTGAGCGGGTAAAAGAATACTATACGTGGGAAAAAGCAGCAGAATCTCATTTCAAATTATACATGGCAGTGCTAAATCAAAAATAAATAATAATCAAAAATTATAATAACAAAATGAACGACAAACAAAACTTAATCTCAAAAATGAAAAATAAGACTATTCGAGTCTTTTGGTATTTTTTTACCAAAGTTCCAAAATTAAAAACTACGTTATTTCGGTTTTACGCGTGGCGGATTTTCGAAATTGTTCCTTATTTTAAGAAATTACTGTACAAATTTTACGATAAATTTTGGTATATTGAGTTATTTATTGATAATAAAGATTTTGATCCCTCTAATTATCAGATCGATAAATATAACCTAAAAATTAGCCGGATAAAATACGCTATATACAATAGACAAAAATCGTTAAAAGATTTATCAAATCTTGATTCTAATTGGGATTTCTCCGAAAATTTAACCAACATTAAGGATACAAATGAATACATTCTACTTGAAAACCATTTCCTCAAAAAATTAAGATGGAAAGAAATCGATGTATATAACGATTTTGTCAAAATCTTTTCGACTAATAAAAAAGTTTCGGGTTGTTCCAACGAGGTAGAATTTTTAAAGTATCTGGATTCTTTAGATGAGCTATTCCAGAACCTCGCTCGGATTGATTCTAACAAAACCACTGGTAAGATTAAAGTAGGGATTGATAGAAATGGAAGATTTGTTGTATTTGAAGGACTGTTTATAGTCTCTCTTCTAAAACTTTTGGACGTTAAAACAGCTCCAATTGAAGTAATTAACAGACACCCTTTATGGATTAAATTTAGCAGCGATTTTTTAAAATTTCAATCCGTTCACGGTGAACTTTATCAACCACTAATACATCCCGATTTAAGTTTTGAATCATCGTACACAGATCAAAGATTCTTAATTATACAAGAGAACCTTACTATTAATAACGGAACGCTACTCGATATTGGGGCCAATCTCGCCTACTTTTGCCATAAATTCGAAGATTTAGGACTTGACTGCTATGCCGTTGAAATTCGGCCGAGTAATGTTCATTACATGAAGAAGTTAAGAGATATTGAAGGAAAGAAATTCAAAATAATTAACAAATCGATTTTTGAATTGAAAGAAAAACTCGATTTTGATATCGTACTTGCTCTCAACAT
>JAHQWH010000177.1 GCA_029856105.1 Promethearchaeia archaeon
TTTTGTTGTGTTTTCTAATATTTTAAATCCTGTTATATTGATGATTGCTACGTCTTCAAATTTGATTTCGAAAAAATCAGAAAAATATCCCGAACTCTTTAAAGCGTCCACAGCTTTTTGAGCTTCAATTCCTTTTACAATAAAAGAAGTGCTAATTTCAGAAGCACTTTGAGCAACTAAAGATACGCTGATGCTGTTTTTACTCATAACTTTAAAGATTTTTGCTAGAACTCCTGGAACATCAACTAAGCTTCCTGAGATAACGGTTATAATTACAGCATCTTCTATTGTGGAAATTCCTTTGATTTCGTTTTTATCTGTGAGTACCGAGATTTTTGTAAAGTCGAATTTTTGCAAAGGCTTGTTAAAATTCCTAAGCTCTAAGGGTATGTTCTTTTTTTGGATCGCTTCAAGACATTTAGGATGGAGAATTTTCGTCCCAAAATTCGCGATGTGTTTAGCTTCGTTGTAATCTAAATTTCTAATAAGAGTAGATTTTGGAACGTACTTAGGGTTAATAGTTAGTAATCCATCAACATCTTTCCATAGAATAACTGTTATATTTTTATCTATCCCCACTTCGTGTATCGAACGGGCTAAAATCGTTGCTGTGTAATCCGAGCCACCTCTTCCTAAGGTAGTAGTATAACCTATTTTATTTCTACCAATAAATCCCGTTATACAAATGATTACGTCTTTTTTAGGGTTTTCTAAGAGAGGAATTATCAGTCTCCGCGTTCGCTCGTTCGTTAATTTGTAAAAAGGATAAGCGTTATTAAACTCGTCGTTCGTAATTATTACTTTATTTGCTGGAATGTATACGGACTCTAAACCCTTACTCAATATGTACTGATTTAAAATGTATGTCGATAATATTTCACCAAAACTTAAGATTAAATCTTGATAGTATGGCTCTAACCCAAATTCTTTGATATCAGCAAAAGTATCTTCTAATTCGCTAAGTTTTTTATCAATCCAATCTTTAGCTTTTACGTAATGCTCTGTATCTTCTTTGAAGATTTGTTGAATCATATTAAAATGCTTTTTTTCTAAGATTGCTATGTTGTCCTCGATTATTCTCGAATTATTTACATTTTGGGCAGTTTTTAATAGTAGTTCTGTTATTCCACTAAAAGCCGAAGCTACAACTATTTTTTTTTCGTCTTTATATATTTTTAAAATTTTGAGAATTTTCTTAAAAGCACTTCTATCTACTAAGCAACTTCCACCGAACTTCATTATAACCGTAGTCAAAACTTAAACCTTTAAAATTTTTTTCTTGAATAATATTAAATCGTTTAAGTTAATATAAATAAAAAATTTTTTTAGAAAATGTTATTTTCAAATAGAAAAAGTTGTAAAGTAGTTTTATTTCTTTAAAAGTTGTTCCAATTCTTTAATTTGTTGGTTAAGATCTGCTTTAATCGCTTCCATTTTACTCTTCTTTTCTTCAAACTCTTCGCTTGTAATTTCCCCTGTCAGCTCTTTCATGTCGAAGTCCAATGCCATCTTAGAAAGATTAGCTTTTTTAATTTTTAAGTCCATTAAAGATTTTTCTAAATTGGTCTTTTGTTCCATAGAAATCCCGGTAGAGGTAGCTTGAACTATAGGTTCTGCTGTTTTCTGCGTCGTTGTAGTGGATTCGGTGTTTAATATTTTTGAAGGCATAACTGTTTCAACTTTAGCTTTAGGTTTTATTAGTTCTGTTGGACTAACTGGAGTAGGAGTATGCGTAATCTCTTTAGGGATCTCATAACTTTTTGAAGGTGGAACCTCACTTTTTTTTGGAATTATTGGAGCATCAATTTTTTTAGTCGGAGTAAAACTAGCACGTGGTTTAGCTTTTATTAATTTTGTGGGCGTAACTGGAACAGGTATTTTAAATTCCGTTGGATTAGTAACTTGAGCAAAAGGTGATGTTTTTAATTTGTTTTTAGCTTCTTTAGGAACAACTGTCACTGTTTTCGGACGCGGTTTTACCATAAAATCTTCTGGGTTTAAGGCTAATTCTACTTTTTCCTGTGGTATTTTAGGCTTGATAAATGCTACAGGTTCGGATGTTTCTTTTTCTTCTTCGATTTTTTTAAAACCCACTTTTTCGGGTTCTGGTTCTTCAGTTTTTGGAATTTTTGGTGGTGCTGACTTATTGGGATGTGGAGGAACAACAGTTTTTTCAATTAACTTTGGCTTTTTTAATACTCCTGGTGTCGGTGGTATGGCCGGTTTTTTAAGATCTATCTCCTTTTCTGATGCTTCTGGTACTATAGAAGGTCCAAGAGGTGGTGGTGGTGGCGGAGGAACAGCTATTGGTACTTTTGGTTTTTCTTGTTCTTCTGGTTTTGGTGGCTCAGGAATAGTTGGCTTTTTTACCATAATTTCTTCGACTGTCTTAGTAGGCTCTTTTGTAGGTGGCGGCGGAGGAACAGCTATTGGTACTTTTGGTTTTTCTTGTTCTTCTGGTTTTGGTGGCTCAGGAATAGTTGGCTTTTTTACCATAATTTCTTCGACTATCTTAGTAGGCTCTTTTGTAGGTGGCGGCGGAGGAACAGCTATTGGTACTTTTGGTTTTTCTTGTTCTTCTGGTTTTGGTGGCTCAGGAATAGTTGGCTTTTTTACCATAATTTCTTCGACTGTCTTAGTAGGCTCTTTTGTAGGTGGCGGCGGAGGAACAGCTATTGGTACTTTTGGTTTTTCTTGTTCTTCTGGTTTTGGTGGCTCAGGAATAGTTGGCTTTTTTACCATAATTTCTTCGACTGTCTTAGTAGGCTCTTTTGTAGGTGGCGGCGGAGGAACAGCTATTGGTACTTTTGGTTTTTCTTGTTCTTCTGGTTTCGGTGGTTCAGGAATAGTTGGCTTTTTTACCTTACTTTCTTCGACGGTTTTAGTAGGCTCTTCTGTGGGTGCTGACGATTCAACGATTTTTGGTTCTTCTAAAGGCACCTGATTAGGAGCGCTAAGTTTTTGAAGCATACTTTTAATTTTTTGAGATTTTTCATAAAATTCTTTGC
>JAHQWH010000178.1 GCA_029856105.1 Promethearchaeia archaeon
AGAGAAGGAGCTTATTATCTTTCTCTGAGGAGATACTCATACAATGATTTATGCTGGCTTTTAGCAGAAACTATTCAAAAGATAAATCTTGGGATGCCCTCGCTTGAGGAGATTAGAACGAAGGCAGAGGAAGTGTTTAATTCATCAAGTACATACGATGAGTTGTGCTGGTTAAATGCTGAGATGGATCTTTTAATCGAACAACATTTTTTTGAGCAAGAAAAAAGAGAGTTTTTTTAAATAAATTTTATTCCTTTTTGTAATCTCGTCCTATGTGCCAAGCTCTTCCTATAGGTTCACCGATTTTCCAATAGTTAAGATCACTCATAGAAAAAAACACAGGTTTCATTTTAGTGATGTCGGGAATTCCATTTGTTAAGAATTTCTCTTCGGCGTAAGCTTGGATGATTTCTCCGAGAAAAATATCGTGTCCTTTTCCAGTTTCTACGATCTTGACAACTTTACATTCTAGGTTTAACGGTGCATCCTTAATCATAGGCGCGGTTTTTAATTCTCCATAAAAAACTTCAAATACATCAGATTTGTCTACTTTTTTACCAGATTTTATTCCACAATAATCAGTTGGTAATACTATATCTTCAGAAGGTGTATTGACACTAAATGTTTGGTTTTCCCTTATACCTATATTAGTGTAATGACCCTGATTAGCAGAAATAGATATCATAGGTGGTTTATGTTCTACAATACTAACCCAACCAATTGGCATAAAGTTTGGCTTTCCCTCTACATTTGCTCCTACGACCACAACTGGCATGGGGTATAGATATGCTCCAGGTTTAATTTTATTTTTAGTCATTTTAATCTCGAGTTTAATGCTTTTAGGTTTATAATTGTAATATAAAACTATCTATAAGAATTAAAATTATTTGGTTATAATTTAAAAATTAAATAAAAGGGCGTAAGTTTAGGAATTACGCTTTAACCATGATTAGCATCATTTTAAATCGTTCAAGAGCTTTGAGAGCGTGCGGTTCGTTAGCTGGCATGGTGATCATCTGCCCAGAATTTAAAATGTAAGACTTTTTAGAAATTATAATTTCCGCTTTTCCATTAAAAACATATACTAACGCATCAAATGGAGCAGTATGTTCACTTAAACCTTGATCTTTATCGAACGAGAATAATGTTACTGAGCCTACTTTTTTATTAACTAACATCCTACTTACAACAGAACCCTCTTGATAATCAAGTAAACTTTCTAAATTTAAGATTTCAGCATCTTCTTTATTTTGGTTAGTTTCACTCATATTTTTCACTTTTAAGTTTTAGCATTTTATTTTTGATCTTAATAATTATAAGACGCTTATAAACCTAAATTCGAACATGTTATTTGATTTATTTAAATTCAATTACCGCCATCTTATAAAACTCAATTATCAACTTTTTAAATTAATAAATATAGGGATATATTATGGCACAAGAAAGAGTAGATTTATATAGAGAATTACAGAAACATCTTGATAAGATGCCAGTTGGTTATCCAGCAACAGAATCTGGTATTGAAATTAAAATTTTGAAGCATCTCTTCACTCCCAAACAAGTCAAAATCTCACTAAAATTGAATTTTATGGCAGATCCGTTAAGAAAAATTTACAGGAGATTGAAAAAAAGTGGTTTCTCTTTAGAAGAATTAGAGAGCAAGCTAGACGATATGTATTTCAAGGGTTTAATTAATCGGGGGGTTGTAAAAGATGGAGAAACAGACGTTAAGTATTATGGTAGCGCTCCTTTAGTAGTAGGCATGTTTGAATATCAATTGAATAGATTGACACCTGAATTTTTTAAAGATGCTCATGAATACATAAAAAATACCTTTTTTGATGAAGAGTATAATAGTACGGGTATTCCTCAATTACGCGTGATCCCAATAGATCAGACTGTTAATTACGAACAGTCAATTGCTCAATATGATGACTTAAAAGCACTTATTGAAAGTATAGGAGAACCAATTGCTGTTATGGAATGTATCTGTCGAAAAGGGGCGGACCTTATAGGAGAGCCATGTACAAAGACAAAACTGCGCGAATCGTGCTTTTCCTTCAGAACTGCAGCTAGAAGCTTTATAGAAAAAGGTCTAGCTCGAGAAATTACGAAAGAAGAAGCATTTAGAATCTTAGAAAAAGCAGAAGAAGATGGTTTGGTGCTTCAACCGGGAAATTCTCAGAGGCCAATGAGTATATGTACCTGTTGTGGTTGTTGTTGTGGAGTACTCACAGCCCAAAAACAGCTACCTGAATTATCACACTTTTTCGCCACTAATTATTATGCTGAAGTGGACCCAGATCTGTGTGTTGGGTGTGGAATCTGTGAGGATAGATGCAATTTGGATGCTATTAATATTGAAGACAACATCGCACAAGTAGATAAAGGAAGGTGTATTGGTTGTGGCGTATGCGTTCCTACTTGTACATCGGAAGCGATGAAGCTTTTAAAGAAAGAAGAGGAGACACTTCCTCCAAGGAATACGTTGGCAACCTATATGACAATTATGGATAAAAAGGCAGAAAAAGCGAGAGCACAAAAAATTTAATATTTAAAATTTTATTTTTATTGAATACGAGTTTTTACAAAACAGTTTTATAAAATAATTCTTAAAATGGTTTGTTTAATATGCTAAATACTATAAAAAATTCGATAATAGAAATCGATATTGAAAATTGTACAGGATGTAAAGCGTGCGTTAAGGAATGCGTTGTTGGTTTGTTTTATTTTGAAGCAGATTTACTCCAAATAGCCGATATATTTGAGGATTCTTGTATATTATGCGGTCACTGTGAAGCTGTGTGTCCAGTTGATGTGATTAGGTTACTATTTCATAAACAAGAAGTATTAGCAGATAACTCAATAAAGGAAAAAATTCCATCGTTTGATTCTTTTTTAAGCCTTGCTTTAACCAGAAGGTCAATCCGACAATTCAAGGAGAAGGCAATCTCTAAAGATTTAATAGAAAAATTATTAGAATTAGCTAGATATTCTCCCACTGG
>JAHQWH010000179.1 GCA_029856105.1 Promethearchaeia archaeon
TCTCTCGATTTTCAGTTAAACGAAGCGAGAGTTTTGTCAAATTTGTGGATGACGGCAAGAGAGATGTAACGTGGAGGAATGCTTATCTGCTTTTAGTCTCTGGCGGATTGATCCATACTGCGTCTGACGCTATCTTTAGAAATAATCTAAAATTTAAATTTCTCGAATTTATTTTTGAGCCAAAACTTCCAGAAATTAATCGTTATGGTTTTATAATTGATTTGGATATACCGGTATTGCAATTGATAGGCTATGTTGTATTGGTTACGGTTACTCTCTTAGCGGTATTTATTGTAGATCGAAAATTTAAGGATATTTTAATATTTTTCTTTACGTTAATGGGCGTAACTACTCTAATCGTGTTTAGTTTTGGAGAACGAGTAGTTGGTGGAGAATTTGACGTTGGAGTAAGCTTTATGACAATAATCTTTATATTCGTTCCTTTAATGCTACTTTTTTATGTCGCTAAGAACGTCAATGAACACCCCACTCCTACGCCGGAGAGACCGCGGATAAAACCCGAACTTGGTTTAAAAATTGTAGCAGGATTTTCAGGAATTGTTACGCTATTTTTCTTGCTTATTGGAACATTAGGTATTATAACCCCCAATATAGTTCAACAATTAATTGATTTTAGCGAAGGAGCATTCTTAGTAATAGGAATTATATTCATAGCCCTTGGAGTACTAGGTTTGTTAGGTACTATTGGTCTCTTTTTCAAATTAAAGATTAGTCGCTATATCATCATGTATATGTGCATTATTTTGACTCTCTTTGTCTATCCATTGACAATCGTACTATACTTAAGCCAAGATAATGTAAAAGCTCTTTTCGATAAAAACTCCCGCGAATAAAACTACTTTTTTTTATTTTTTTAGCTTTTAACATCTAAAAACTTTGAAAGTAGTAAATATAAATTTATATTGTCTTTAGTTTAAATCTTATTTAGGTTACAAATGTAATTTGTAGCTTTTATTTATAAAATGCTTTTTTCTTATTCTTTACTTATAATATTTAAGTATTAATTATCTTATTTTTTAACAGAGGATCAATAATTTATAAGGAAAAAATCGATTGTCATGAATATGCTTAAATTTAAAATACCCCATCCGGTGTATACTAAATATGTCTTCTGATAAGAGTGACAATAAAAGAGCGGAATTGAATCCAACTATAGATTCTCCAATCTCACATATAATAACAATACCACAGTTTTCCAAGAAGAATCTCCCAATTCGCATGTGGAGTCGAATCTTTATCTTTGGTTTGGTCTTGTTTTTTAATATTTTCTTTGGATATTTGGGGTATCTTTTGATTTCACAACACTCTCTAAGGTTTATCTGGTTAGCGATTGATATTGCAGTACTCATTGTGTTGAATATTCTTGCGTTTTCTATCTTAATCCAAAACCACAATAATTTGCGTTTTTCCCTTTTTGTTGATTCTCCCTTTTTATATCATTCTATTTTGCAATATTCCATCAGAATTTACAAGAAAAAATATCCCCTTGAACTTGGTATGAATTTTCGTATTATTCTGCATTCAATAATTGTTAATAAAACTCGAACTACACTAGATGTCAAGCAATATCCCGTCTTAGCTATCCAATATCCGAACAAGAAACCTATTTTTTTAGAATCGAGTGCTTACTTAGAAGATCCCATCAATGTAGCTACTAGGTTGAATGAAATGTTGTATCGCGCTCAAGTGTTATCTCAAGTTCGAGACTATCAATCTCTACAAGTCGAAGAACCCCAGCTGGAAGTTGAAATCAAATGCAGGAAAAATCGAATAGTCAAGAGATGGAATATTGGTTCAACTATTATTATTGTAATTATGATTATTGTAGCACTGATAATAGGAAGTTAATATGGTTTAGTTGCTCGATTTGGAGTAATATATGCGGGTTTTTGGTAATTTTTATTTATATTTTAATTTCGAATCAAATTCTTTTATTCAACTTTTTTAATCTTTCTTTTATTTGATAAGCCGCATTGTCGATAATATTCCCTGCTATGAAAGAGGGCTCATCTTGTACTTTTTCTTTTAAGATCTTAATTTTTAACTTTAAGGCTTCAACTAGAGTTTCTTCATTTTTCTCATCAGTTCCTTTTACAACTATATCAAGAACATGTAAAGCAAGCTGTTTTTTACCTTCAGAAAAAAGCTTTTTGGCGTGCTCCAGGTATTTTTCTTCGCTATTTAATTTTAAGAATTCTCGAGCGATATCATTCGTTTTGGCTGGAAAAAGATCAGTAGGATTTCCACTGTTATACCACCCGTGATAAAGTCTGTAAGAGGCATGAATAGCGAAACGATAACAACCATAAATGGGTCTTAAAATATCGTGTTTTTTGAACTTTTCTGGAAAGATTTCAAGCATTTCGTAGTAAATTTGTTCGAACCATTTTCCTTCGTTTAATCTTTTTACAACTTCATCGTGAACAAAATGCATAGCTTCTGCTGTAATCGATAAAACGTCTTTTACTTTCCCTTTACCTTCGATGAGCTTTCCATGGCCAGGAACTAAATATTCTGCGTTTTTATCTCGCATTCTTTCCATAGCTATTGCCCAATCTTTAGGATACCTCTGAACTTTATAAGGATTTCCTATATTAGGAAAAGACGACACCATCAAGTCACCGGCGCAAATTACCTTCCTTTCTGGGACCCACAACCAAATTGAATCGTCTGTTTCCCCCTTATCGTGGTAAATCTCAAAATTGACCTTTCCTAATCTAAACGAATACGAATCCTCATTGCCCCTAAGAATAATTGTTGGGTCCAAGGTTTCGTGGGCAGATACGAGCGACCCTTGTTCCTTTCCTCTTACTGAAGCAAATTGTTGCTGATTTATCCAATTGTGATATTTATCGAGAGTTCTATATTTCTCAAATCGCTTAATACAGTTTTCGTGAGCAATTACTTCAGGCATGTCCCAACCTCTCTTTTTTATTTCTTCGATAAAAGGACCGTAACCAAAAGCGTGATCAAAATGC
>JAHQWH010000180.1 GCA_029856105.1 Promethearchaeia archaeon
GGACTAAAGATGATTTATATTAATATAAAACTTAAATTGTTTAAAGAACATGGAAGTGATAAAAAATGTCAGAAACTAAAATAAAACCTTATGAAAAACCAGAAAATATCATAAATCCTAATAGTGAATTTTCGATAGAAGTACAAAATCTAAGGAAAGTATTCAGAGGGAAAAAGGGATATGATGATGTTATCGCTGTAGATGATGTCTCCTTTAAAGTGAAATCTGGAGAATTATTCGGTTTTTTGGGACCGAATGGCGCAGGAAAAACAACAGTAATTAATATATTGATTGGACTTTTAACACCAACAAGTGGAATCGCAATTGTTAATGGTTATGACATACATGATAGTCTCTCTCATATCAAAGAATTAATTGGAGTATGTCCGCAGGAACCATCAGTTTTTAAATTTCTTACGGGGATAGAGAACATCGAACTTTTTGGGAAGCTTCATTCAATGAAAAAAGCTGAAATAAAGGATAAGACCAATAAACTATTAGAAATTCTAGACTTATCAAAAGCAAGTAGAAGAAAAACTAAAGGATATAGTGGTGGAATGCTAAGGCAACTGAATATGATAATTGCATTAATTCACGATCCTAAAATAGCGTTTTTAGATGAACCCACGGTAGGTATGGATCCAAGAGCACGGAGAGCGACCTGGGAGTTTATTGGATCACTTAAAACTAAAAGTAAAACCATATTCCTTACGACGCATTATATTGAAGAAGCAGAAGCACTATGTGATAGAGTTGCCATAATTGATTATGGTAAAATAATCGAAATAGGAGCTCCACAAGATTTAATAAAAAAATATGAAGTCGAAAATTTAGAGGGAGTGTTTATGAAAATTACTGGAAGAAGAATAATGGAGGGAGTATAATGAATACCCAAAGAATTTTAGCTCTATTGAAAATGGAACTTTACAAAATCTTTAGGGAACCAGCATTCTTATTTTTAATGCTTTTATTCCCCGCGGTTCTTACGATCACATTTGGATTTGCTTTTGGCGATCCCGAACTTGGCATGGCTTTTAATCTTATGGTTCCGGGATTATTTGCATATGCGTGCATATTTATAATAATGACTGTTGCACAATCATTTGCCGACTTTAGAGAACAAGGATTACTAAGAAGACTTAATACTACGCCAATGTCGTCTACTGATTTCATGTTAAGTAATATACTTTCTAACATGATAATCTCTATGCTGCAAGTTGTAATTGTTTTCGTTTTAGCATTATTTCTTGGCTTTAGATCTAATAGTGACATTGTAGGAATCTTACTTGCTTTTTTGCTAATGGCTTTATTCTCACTAAGTTCTGTGGGGTTAGGACTCATAACGGCATCAGTTTCTAAAAGTGCAGGAACAGCCACAGGGATTTCATTTATTTTCATTCTACCACAAATGTTTTTTGGAACTTTTATCCCAATAACCGACACTACAAGGCCAATCGCAATGTTTCTTCCTAGTTATTACGCAACTGATGCTTTAACTTCAATATTTAGTGGTGCTTCATTAACAAGTGCTAATATTTTGATCGATTTTGCTTTTATCTCAATAGTAAGCATAGCAATTGTAATTATTGGCATTCTGTTATTTAAGAAGTCAGGGAATAAATAATATAGAAATAATTAAACAAATTTTTTTTTTTAATTTTCCTTTTTTAAAAAAAACATCAACAAAGAGCTATTACTACAGCATGGAAGTGGAAAAAAAGAATTAAATAGTAGTTAAAAAAAAATTTACATCAAATCAAAAAGGAAAATGTTTTCCTTTCCTCTTTTTTTTATTAAAAATTTCTATTATGTCGTGTCTCTTTTCTTCAAATATGTTATCAAGTAAAAAACACCAATCATGATAGCTATAGAAAGAACAACACCAATAATCCCTGCAACATAATCGTTAGTAACCCAACTTAGGATAGGAGTCCAAGGAGAAATCAAATTCTCGAGCCACTCTTCGCCGTTAATGTCGATTAAAACTCTTTCTAAACCATCTGGGTTTTCTGAAAGAAATCCAAGTGTAAATCCTACTGCTATCACAAACATTAGTGCCGCAACTACGACGATTACCGTGATCAAAGGCCATTTATATCTACTAATTTCAACCATCCTTTATTCTACCCCCAAAATTGATTCAGTTAAAATAAAATCTGGTTTAGTTTTATAGATATAAAAAACAATTAAAGCAGAAATTATTGCTTCCCCAATACCTATTATAAGATGCCAGAAAACCATAGCGGGAATGGCAATTTCAATTGGAATCGCGCCACCAATACCAATTTCGATGCCACAAATGAAAGAAGCCAAAACAATTGCGATATAAGACCCAATAGCAGTTGCTATTGTCACTTTTAACTCTTTTTTTAAGGATGTTTTATTAAAAAGCTTTACAAGCAACACTACTATATAAAATCCTACAATACCACCAATTATCCCCATATTAAAGGCATTTGGTCCTAACGCGGTAATCCCTCCGTCCCCAAAAAGGCTTTGAATAACTAAAATTAAAAACAATACTATAACGGACGCCCAAGGACCAAGTATAATAGCTACTAAAGTTCCTCCAACTAAATGACCTGAGGTTCCTCCTGGAACTGGATAGTTAACAAATTGAAACGCAAAAATAACTGCTGCTAATACTCCAATGTAAGGAATCATCTTTTCAGAATCTTCTTTTTCAAACATTTTGCCCATTCTGAAATATCCTAGAATCATAATAACAATTGTAACAATCCAGAGCACTGTAGTTGTGATTGGATCTAATAATCCATCTGGTATATGCATTTTTTATTTACCTATATTTTATTATCGATTAATTTTTTTGTTATGAATAATATTCTTTCATAATTTAGTATTATTTATAAAAGATATGATAAATTTATAAAATAATATGAAGTCGTAAAATGTAGCTTTCAGAGATTTATATAT
>JAHQWH010000181.1 GCA_029856105.1 Promethearchaeia archaeon
CTTCGTTATAAAATGAAACATTTCCACCCACCACAGGGATTCTTAATTCTTTGCAAAAATCAGCCATACCTCTTACGGAATTTGCAAAATACCAGAAAGATTCGGGAACTTCTGGATTTCCGAAATTACAGCAATTTACCATAGCTTTAGGCTTTGCACCATTTGCTATTACATTCCCACAAACCTCTACAAGGCCTCCTTTAGCTCCTTCGTATGGATCTAGGAAGCAATGTTTTGAATTCGTTCCAACGCTCGACGCTAAAAATTTGTTAGTTCCGATTATTCTAAGCACTCCCGAGTCACCAGTTCCACACTTTACGACTGATCGAACCCCTACCTCGTGATCGTATTGTCTATAAATCCATTCCTTACTGCAAATATTTTCAGAAGCTATTAATTTGTAAATTATTTCTTCAAGATTAGAAGAAGGTTCAGGTGTTTTCTGGGATATTAGACCATCAAGAATTTCAGGTCTTTTTTCTTCGCGATCTATTATTGGAGACTCTGAAAGAGCTATTGAAGGCAAACTAACTACTAAATTATCACCATCATATATCTTCAAAACCTTAGAATCGTCTGTTCTGCCTATTACTGCGTGAGCCATTTCAAACTTTCGAAAGATATCTAAGATTTTTTCTAAACCTTCTGGTTTTACTATAAATGCCATCCTTTCTTGTGATTCTGAAAGCATTATTTCGTAAGAATTCATACCCGGTTCACGTGTAAATATTTTACGCATTTCTATCTTAGCTCCAGTTCCACCGTCTCCTGTTAACTCGCTTAACGCGCAAGATATCCCTCCACCGCCAAGATCTTTCAATCCTCTTACATAACCTGTTTTTATAGCCTCTATAGTTGCTTCAATTATCATTTTTTTCGTAAACGGGTCTCCTATTTGAACCGCCGGTCTATCTGCTTCAGACATGTCTGTTAATGTCCTTGAGGCAAATGTCACTCCATGAATACCATCTCTCCCAGTTGAGCCTCCCATAAGGATAATATAATCCTCTGGGTTATATGCTCTACTTGGTGCGTGCTTAAAATCATCAACGCTCCCTAATCCGATGCACGCAACATTTACTAAACAATTGCCTTCAAAACTTTTATCAAATTCTACCTCACCTCCAATGGTGGGGATCCCGGTACAATTTCCATAATCAGCAATACCTTTTACCACATATTTAAAAAGCCATTGAGAATGTGGATTATTTTTTAGAGTACCGAATCTAAGTGGATCTAATAACGCAATTGGTCGTACACCCATACATAGAACATCCCTAATAATTCCACCTATGCCAGTTGCAGCACCATGATAAGGCTCTATCGCTGAAGGGTGGTTATGAGATTCAATTCGGAATGCTAAAGCGTAACCATCTCCTATGTCAATAACCCCCGCATCTTGCCCAGGGCCAGCTAATACGTAATCGTAATTTTTTTCAGCATCTTCAAAAAGTTTTAATTTAGGGCGAGATGATTTATAGGAGCAATGTTCGGACCACATGATGGAAAACATTTGCAATTCAGTATAGGTTGGATCTCTTTTTAGCGTATTTTTAACCCAGTCAAACTCGGCTTCCCTTAAATCAGCTTCTATTTCTTCTCCATTTATGTTAAACTTGGTCATTAAAATGACCTCCTTTTAATAAATTCTATCATAGATTCAAAAAACAGCTTACCATGTGTCGTACCTTTAGGGGATAGTATTTTTTCTGATGCTCGTTCTGGATGCGGCATTAATCCCATACAATTTCGTTCTAAATTACAAATTCCTGCGATATTTTCCATAGATCCATTAGGATTCGCATTTTGAGTATATTTACCATTTTCATCTGAATATTTAAATACTATTTGCTCGTTTTCTTCCAATTCCTTTAAGTTGTTAGCAAAATATCTTCCTTCTCCATGAGCGACAGGGATAGCAAGTACATCACCGTTTTTCATTTTGTTTGTAAAGGGTGTTTTGTTATTTTCTACTCTTATATTTATCCATTTACAAACAAATTTCAAAGAGTCGTTTTGTAAGAGAGCACCAGGAAGAAATTCAGCTTCGGTTAAGATTTGGAAACCGTTGCATATACCTATTATAGGTCTACCGTCCTTCAACATGATACGGGCCTCATCTAGCGCGGGGCTATGGGCTGCAATAATGCCAGCTCTTAAATAATCTCCAAACGAGAATCCTCCTGGAAGAATAACGCCATCAAACTCGGCTTCTTTAAAGTGATTATGCCAAACTAAGCTGGTGTCGATGCCTACAACATTCCTTAAGACATGGATTGCATCTAAATCGCAATTAGCTCCCGGGAACTGAACAACAGCAATCTTAACAGTCATAATTTCTTCACATTTATGATGTTTAAGTTCTGTGTGACTGGATTAAATATTCTTAAATCGTTACACATATTTGTAACTATTTCCTTGGCATCTTCTTCATTGTTTGCCTTTAAAACGATTCTTAAATACTGACCCGAACGAACTTTGGATATTATATCGTATCCTTTTTTTGCGAGCAAATCTCTTTTTATGGTCTCAGCTACGGGATCGCGAGCAGCAGGTTTGTTCTCCAACGAGATTTCTAATTCAAATTCTGATTGATCCATTTTTAAAAATAAGGTGTGTAATAATTTTAATAGTTCTTATTAATTTATAAATAATTTTTATCAATAAAATGCGACAAAAATGAATTATTTTTTAGCTATTAGAATTTAAAGCCCTTAAATTGAATCTAATCTATTATACTTGCATAAAGCTAACAAAAACCAAGAGTAATAACGCAAAAAGGTTGAATAAAAAGCTGTATTTACCGAGTTTTGGCAGCTTTTTGTCCATAACTCTGTTTTCATTTCTTTTTGTAGAAGTTAGATCAATAATCAGCGTAACAAAGGCAGCCATAAACAATGCAAATACACCAATCAATAAAATAAAAATAAACATGATAAAAAAATTACTATTAAATCTTATTTAAATCTTTTCCTAAGAGTTATAAATAATTTGCTTTCTTCAAATTGTTAACAATTCTCTCTATCACATCGATGACTTCAGCTTTAAATTCTAATCCTGTAATCTTTTGATAGCTTTTCATGTATCTTTTTGCCAGCTCAATTTTAATTTCTGATGAAATTGGAGGTATATCTTGATTTGGCTTAATATTTGGGAATATATTAGGGTAAGTTTCCATCAACCAACCCCGAAATATCTCTTTATCTAAAATTTCAGGTTCTTCATCGTTTTCAAATCTTTCCTCGTAACTCTCTAATTTCCAAAATCTTGACGAATCTTGAGTGTGTATTTCGTCGATTAATAGTAATTCTCCATCTTTCAAGCCAAATTCGTATTTCGTATCTACTAATATAAGTCCGTTTTTGTTACAGTAATCTTGGCCAAATTTAAACAATTTAACAGCAGCTTCTTCCATTTGTAAATATATGTCTTTATCAACTATCTTATCTTCTAAGATTGTATCTCTTGAGATATATATGTCATGACCACTCTCCGCTTTAGTAGAAGGAGTTAAAATAATATCGTTTAATTTTTGATTTTTTTTTAAACCGCTCGGTAAAACAATTCCTGAAGTCATCTCCCCTTTAACATAACTGCGCCATGCGGTTCCAGTTATATACGCTCTTACAATCATTTCCACTGGGATCATTTCACACTGATGAACAACGGCAACGTTAGGATCGGGAATGGCTATAATGTGATTTTTCACTAAATTTTTAGTTTTTTCAAACCAAAAAGACGAGATTTGGTTTAACATCTGCCCTTTAAATGGAATCGTAGTAATAACGCGATCAAAAGCAGATAATCGATCTGTAGCAATAATAATTCTAGTATCACCTTTTATGTAATTATCTCGCACTTTTCCCTTATACAATTCCCCTAAAGATGAAAAATTAGTTCCATCTAAGGTCTTATTGAATTGATTTTTAATTATATCATCTATTTTGTCAGTTACCATGTTTATAATTAAGATGGAAAAGCATAAAAATTTTATATTGAAATTATTAATCCAAAAATAATTAAGAATAAGAAAACTCTCATAGTTTTCGATAAGAACCGTTGTTAAATTCTTCTGTTGAGTATTTATTTCTATTTTTCTCCATTTTTTTAATAAAGATATCAGTTAGATCTACATTTACGCTATTTGCAAGACTAATCAAATATATAAACACGTCTGCAATCTCATCAGAGAGCCTTTCTAATATTTCCTTATTCTTACGAATAGTTTCAAGCGAATAATCTTTAAACAAAAAAATTTCGGATAATTCTGCAACTTCAATACTAAGCGCTTGAATTAAATTTTTTGGAGTATGAAATTTGCCCCAGTTGCGTTCTCTAACAAATTCTCGCACTTCTTCTTTAAAAAAAGAAATTGTCGTATTGTCATCTTTAAGAATTGGATTCATAATTATGTAAACAACAAGAAAATGGAATATAATTAAGATATTATTGCTAGAGTTTTTTAATAAACTCGCGTATTAATGCGTTAATTACATCCTTTCTTTGTGCGGGCGCGAAGTGCCCTGCTATATCAATAATTTCAAGTTTAGAATTTGGAATCATTTTATGCAATTCTTCAGACATTTGTTCGGGAGCAAAATTATCTAATCTTCCACCAATAATCAGCGTGGGGCACTTAATTCCAGAGGGATCGTACTCATTTATTTCATTTATCATACTAAATATCTGATCTTCAATAAGCATATACAATTCGTCTTTAGTCATTCTCGCTCCATTTAAAGAGTCAGCTAACGAAGTTAAAATATAGGGTATAATTTTATCCAAAATATTCTCTACAGAATTTGCAACCACATCTAAAAAATTCATACGGATAAAATATGGAAGTAGATTGTAAAAGATATTTCTAACTACATTATCAATCATTATGTATCCTGAATTTAACAAGATTAAGAATTCTACATCATCCGGATATTTCATACAAACTAATTGTCCGATCATACCTCCAACAAGAGAATGTCCAATAATTCCATATTTTTCATTTACACCTAAATTCTCTAATAAATCCTCAAGATCTCTTATGATATCGTGCCTTAAGTTCTTAGAAAGATTTAATTCTATAGGATGATCGCTCCTCCCATGTCCTAACGCATCAAAAGCTATGATACGGTAGTTGTATCTTAACATTTGTATTTGCCCTTTGAAAAATGAAGCTGAGGAGGCGAAACCGTGAAGCAAGATAATAGTACCTTCGTTTTTATCCTTGATTTCGCCGTTGATATCTTCGTAATACAAATTATAACCTTCTTGGTTTTTAAAGAAGGGCATGGTATCAAAATTTTATTTATTGGGTTTAATTTTGTAAATTAAAGTACAAACAAATACTTTTCTAAAATGAAAATCATTTAAATTTAGAAGGTTCTTCTGAAAAATTTAAAGAACTACTAATCAGAAAAAAGAAATTTAGTAAATTATTTTCATATATATTAAGTTTACTTAAAAATAGAGAAGAAAAAAATTATAGGTTTTTTGTTATTCGTTTTTTATCATTAGTTTCGAGTACAGTGGACATGAAAATTCGACCTAATTTTTTGTAAACTTTTGAATTTTCTTTATTTGGACTTTTTACGTCAGTAAATCTTACCATTTTTTCAATTGCATCCTCGATACTGTTATATTTACCAAGTCCATAGAAACATAGAATTGCAGCTCCTAAAGCAGCACCATCTTTGATTTCTGGAATCATTACTTTCTTGAGCATAACATCTGCAACCATTTGTGCCCAAAAATTGCTATTCATACCGCCTCCATCTACTTTCAGCTCATGTATATTAACTTTTGCCATTCCTTCTAATATATTTAGGTACATCTGAGCACTTAAAACAGCAGACTCCATTATAGCTCTAATCATGTGACCTCTTGTGTGATTTAAGCTTAATCCATGAATTGTCCCTTTTCTGAATATATACAATGGAATAAATAGTAAACCTGCGCTTCCGGGACTAATCTGTTCTGCTTCTTTTGTTAAAATATCGTAAATATTTCTATTTGCTTCTTCAGATTCTTTGACTTGAAGCTGTGAGAAGTTATTTTTAAACCATTTTAAGGCCGTGCCAGTTCCCGGCATAGCGCCTTCTATAAACCACTTTCCCTTAATAACATGTGGTAAGGAGAAGATTGGTACATCCCCAGCAGGTTTCATGGGTCCATCAACAATTAAATCCACAAATATACCCGTCCCAAAGGTTACCTTTGCTTGCCCTTTATTAATTACTCCTAAACTTAAAGCAGCACATTGTTGATCTCCACCGCCCATTATGATTGGTATATTTGGATTTAAACCTAAACTTTTTGCAGCTTTATCTGATAGCTTACCAATTATTTCACCAGGAGTACGAAGTTCAGGCCATAAATTTAGTGGCAAATCGTATAGATCAGCGAGACCAGCGTCCCATTGTAATGTATCCATATTTAAGATGCCATATATTCCATTCGTGGGTTCTGTAACGCACGCTCCACATAATTTCATGTAAATATATGAGTCTGTGGAAATTATTTTAAAAGTTTTATTAAATAAATCAGGTTCATTATTTTTCAACCAGAGTATTTTTGGAATTGCTCTCCTTAGGCCTCCTTCTTCTAAGAATCCTTTAAAATTAGTTTCTTCTCGTTCATCCATCCATGTAAGCGCTGGATACAATACTTCACCATTTATATCAATAATGGTGGTGGTTGCCCTCTGAAACGCTGCTGATATTCCAATTATATCATTCGGATTTATTACTCCGCTTTTTATAATTTGATTACAAGTACTTTTGACAGCATTCCACCATATTGTTGGATTCTGCTCTGATACTCCAATTGGTTGTTCTACAACGGGATACTCTTCATAAGCCCGAGCTATTTCTTTCCCGTTTATATCGAAAATCATTGTTCTTGTACCTGTTGTTCCAACATCAAAAACACATATTAAATCGCTCATTTAATCACTTAAAAAAATATTTTAAATAAATTAATTAAAAATAACTTTTTCATATTAAAGTACTTTATTTAATAATTCAGACACATCTACTATTTTAATCTTTTCTTTTTCATCTTCTTTAAGTCCATAAGCCAAGCCTAATTCGCATAATGGACATGCCGAAACAAAAACTTCCGCTCCCGTTTCCTTTAACTCGTTGACTCTATTAGTAGCCTCTTTAATCGCTAAATCTCTATCGGCCCAATGAGCAGTACCACTCCAGCCACAACAATGTACGTATTCTTTAGTATATGTTGTTTCTACCAATTCCAGACCGGGGATCTTACCGAGTATGTCTCTAATAGATGAAGTATCGTTCATATTTCTGGCAATAAGACAAGGATCGTGAATCGTTACTTTTTTCAAATCGTCCGGTATATCTTTTGTTGGCTCGATTTTACCTTCATCTAACAATTTTTTAATGTATTTTGTTATATGAATTATTTTTTTATCGATCTTAATTCCCGCGCTTTCATATCTCTTGGTTAATGTTAAAATACAACCAGGACAATCTGATACAACAACTTTGGCGCCCGTTGATTCAATCAATTCCTTGTTTTTATTAGCAAATTCTTTCGCTGTTTCAAAATCCCTTATATTAAATGCTGGACCCCCACAACATACTTTTGTATCGAGATTGGTGGAAAATTTTACTCCTGCTTTTTTTAATATATCCATATTTGCCTTTATTACTTCTGGGAACTTCATTGACTCGCAACCAATATAATAATAAACCTCGTCATTACCGTCGGTTTCAACATTTTCGATCCCTTTCTCTTTGTAGGTTTCGTAAATGTTGTATCCTTCAATTGTGTTTGAGCTTTTTAATTTACTAATTTGTTCCTTGCAATAATCAGGCATTAATCCCTTATCGTTTAGATCGTCTCTTACAGTTTCTAACAAAGAAACAACTGAAAAGTCAAAAGGGCACCAGATTTTACAACTCTCCTCGTTGGAACACATATACATAAGATCAATAAATGCTTTATTTTCTTCCTTTGTAGGATCAATTTTCCCTATTGACAGATAATACCCAATTCGTGCTTTATAAGCGGGACTCATAGTTTCTGATTGCGATGCCTGAAGCGTACCGCAGTCAAACCTGCACATATTTGGACAAAGCATACATTTAATTAAGTTACCAACATCTGCTTTATATTCTCCTTCAGGGTAAAAGTTCTTCTTTGTTGAGCGCATATTTTTCATTAGAATTCCTCTAATATCCCTATCTGCTTTACTAAGGAGTGGAAGCATCCATTTATACTTCTTCAACGTGTCAAAAGCACCCATTCACTTTTCACCTCCCTTCCATGTATCGATATAAATTTTACCTGGATTTAAAATATTATTAGGATCTAAGAGTTTTTTAATTTCTTTCATAGTTTTCATGGATTTACCCCATTCTTCAAGCATCCAATGAGATCTATTAATCCCTATTCCGTGATGGTGCCCAATGGATCCACCGGCGCTTAAAACTGCTTTTATTGTCGAATTCCAACATTCTTGATAAAATTCAAAATCGGATTTACCTTTAGGGGGGACACCTCCAAACGTAAAATAGATACCAATGCCATTTGGATAAAAGTGTGAAACATGAGCAGTTATTAGTAGATTACCTTTTACTTCGCCCGTCGCTTCTAATACAGAATGATATAACTTTGCTGCGTTCTCCCATAAAGAAGCGACTTCAATAGTATCAAAGACTAATTTTAAAGCAGGCATCGAAGAAGTTTCGGTAACTTTAAATCTAGTTTCAAACCAATGTTCTACCGGAGCCTCTCCACAGTCTACACCAAAATTTTTCTCACATTTTTCTCTTGTGATTATCTCTTCTAAATCAACTAGTTTCTGGTTTCCTTCACAGGCGAAAATAACCATTACTTTATCTTTTGCATTCTCAACTTCGGCAAAATGTCTACTAGTCTCAGCGCGATCGTAAATTCTGATGACCGCAGGATAAATATTCTCTCTTAAAATATTTCTCACAGCTTCAAAAGAGGCTTCAACTGAAGGAAATGCGTATGAAATTAAACTTTTTTTTTCAGGGATAGGCCATATTTTTAAAGTTGCTTGTGTAACTATCCCTAAGGTTCCCTCTCCTCCAATAAATAATTTATCAAGTTGTGGTCCGGTTGATGCTCTTGCAATTGTTTTGAATTTGATAAATTCTCCCTGTGGTAAGACTAATTCCATACCTAACACAATATCTTCAATTTTTCCATATTTAGTTGAGAATTGGCCAGCAGCTCTATGAGCGATCCAACCTCCTAGTGAAGACGTGTAAAGAGATTGTGGTATGTGCCCCGTAGTATATCCTTTGCCCTCCAAAAACCTTTCTAAATTCATTCCATTAATTCCAGCTTGAGCGGTGACTGTTAAATTTTTATCGTTTATATCCACGATCTTGTTAAACTTTTTCATGTCAACAACAATTCCACCATAAATAGGAATAGCGCCTCCAACAACACCAGATCCTTCAGCAAATGGGATTACAGGGATTTTCTCTCGATTTGCTAGCTTTAAAATTTCTGAAATTTGTTTGACATTTTCTGGCCAAGTTATAAAATCAGGTAAAGCTGCAACTATTCCTTGGAGCGTCCAATTCAAGGCTATCATCGAAGTGTCTTTTGTATAAGCCAATAAATCCACTTCTTTATTCGAAAAATTTTTTTCTCCGATAATTTCAATTAGTTTTAACTTAATGTTAGACTTATTTTTAATTTCGGAGCGATTTTCCTTATATATTAATTCAAAATCTTTAAAATCCATATAAAATCAGTATTAATTTTATGGTTTGTTATCATAGTTAAATGATTAGAGTTAATTTAAAATTTCTACTTTTATTAATATTCTAATATTACTTATAAGAAAAGCTACGAGAAAAAGCGTGTAAATTAATAATATGTTTCTCCTGTAATTCTATTTACCTTTAAATGTCTAAATCTAGCTTGAGTTTTAATCAGTTCCATATTTAAAGATACTTTCTCTACAACCTCGGGGGGAAATAAATATTTAGCCAGTTGAATAATCATCTGTCGAGTTTCAATGCAATTAAATAATTTAAGAATTTCTAAAGCGTAAAACAGCTCGGAAATTAAATCAAAATTCATATCTGCTGAAAATTCAAGAAGTTCTAAATTTCTGTAAATTCTAGATATTATACTTGATAGAAGGTCATGTTCTTTTACCTTTTCTAAACAATTTCTCATATAATTGCAAAATAATACATAATAAGTCGCTTCAGATGAAATAAAACCATCTCTGTCTTGCTTTACTCCTTCCGGCGTTATTCTGTTTTCTAATTCTTCCAATATTGCACGAATATTTTCATCTATATTACGAGCACGAATAAAATTATAAATTTTTAAAATTACAACTAATTGAGATGTTTCTAAATTCTTTAGATAAGATTGCTCGAAATATTTTGAATCAGCTTCTATTAATCTATTAAGTTGAGGATTTGTAAGCCACAAATTCATAAAATGTGTAGCTTTTAATAGGTAGTATACTCCATCAGTAGCTTGTACTAAGGGTGCTTCAAACTCTTCTATTCCTTCTTCATATAAACCCATTAAAAACTTCTTAATTTTATGTTTGTCTAATTTTAGATTAAAAAGTTTTGATAAATAAATCCCACAAAAATAGAGGTCAGGGTTTTTTAGAGTAACTAACGGAATGGTAATTAACCATTCACTCATATTATTCAAAATGTATTCTTTAATATGAGAAAAATCAAATCTCTTTTCTAAATGAAAAAAGCTAATTATTCGATCTATCAAATATAAAAGTTGCAATTTTTCTTTTGGATCCTCTAAATCTTCTAAAATCTCAATTCCTTTTTTATTTTCAATTAATTTCTTTACGAATCGCTCTTGGATTTGAAGATATTTCTTCAAATTTTCTTTTTTTTCTGGATGTTTATTAATTAGATCTTTTAAATTTCTCAATTCAACTATAAATTCTAGACTCAGGAAATCTTTTGATTTCAAATTTAGTATAATTGGATTAACATTAATATCAACTAAGTAATCTACAACTTTTTCTAAAAAAATCTCATACATAATAGGTGCTATTTTTATATCATAGATTTCATGAATAGAAGAAATTTTACAATTACCATCAGGATTAATCTCAAAGAAAAGGTCTAAAAATTTATTTTCTATTTCTTCTAGCTCAAATTCCATTTCTAGTAAATCTGCTTTGATAAAATCTAAAATTTCCGCAAATCTATTCTCCAAATTATCTATTTTAATTTCTTTCATTTCAATATAATTATTAATTCTATCTCGAAAAAATTGGTCTAACCTATAATAAAAAGAATCAATATTGTCCAAGTATAAGCTAATAATGTTAAATAATCCTTGAAAAATCATTGGCAACTAACTGAAATTTTAAAACTTGTTTTAATTATTTCTGAACTTAAAATTATTATATTTTATATGGAAGAACAGAAATTAATATTTTATTCTTATTTATTACTAAAGTTAAATGAAAAAATTTGTAGATTGGGCGGTTATTGCTAAGTATGAAATTTATCAAATAATATTTTAATATAATAATAGTTTCTAAATGTCCTTAATATTAAATTTCTAATTTTAACTCATAATAAAAATCCTTCTATAAAAAATGAAGATTTAACCATTTGAATTTTTACCTTAATGGATACTTAAAATTTGAAAAAATCACTTCATAAAATTTAAAATTTAAAAAAAAATCTATAAGATATATAAGAAAATTATTAAATTAAAGACGAAAAATATGACATCAAACATATTTGGCACTTCAGGCATAAGAATGGTGTTCCAAAATTATAGCGAGACAGATCTCATGTTTACGCCGCAAATGGCTTTAGATGTGGGATTAGCGTTGGGCACATATTTAAACGGTAAAGGTATCGTAGTTATCGGGAAGGATATTAGAACCTCTGCTTTACCAATAGAATATTCATTAATTTCTGGGATTATAAGTACGGGATGTAATGTGAAAACGTTAGGAATTATAACCACACCCACATTAACTTATTCTCAACAATTTTTGGATGCGAATGCTGGAGTTATGATTACTGCGTCTCATAATACTCCCGAATATATTGGATTAAAGTTTTGGAATCCTTCAGGTATAGGGTATTCTCACGAGCAAGAAGAAGAGATTTCTCGAATATATGACGAGAAGGATTTTCTTGATATCAAATGGGATCAAATTGGAAGAGTTACTCAGGTTAATGATATTAACGATAAACACATTTCAGAAATAATGAATCGTATAAAATTTGATGGGAGTAATCTTAATGTTATAGTTGACCCCGGAAACGGAGCGGGATGTGAAATTGTCCCTAAACTATTAAGTAATTACAATGTAAATATTATTACAATCAATGCACAAATGGATGGTAAATTCCCTGGAAGAAATTCGGAACCTAGCGAAAAGAATTTAATTCAGATTTCCAAATTTTTGAAAATATCAACGCAAGAAGATATTGGAATTGCGCTAGATGGGGATGCTGATAGAGTTATTTTTTTAGACGAAACTGGTGAAATTGTTGATCCAATTAGGTTATTAACACTCCTGGCAAAATATTACATACAAAATAATAAAAATAACATTTCTATGAATGATATGAAAGTATCTACTCCAGTAAACTCATCTAGTTTAGTTGAGGATGTGTTACAACCACTAGGTTGCGAAGTAATAAGAACTGAGGTCGGAGATATTCAAGTAGCTCAAGCTTTACATAAGAATGGGGGATTTTTGGGTGGAGAAACTTCAGGTACATATATTTGGCCCACCTTCCATTTAGGACCAGATTCAATAGTCACAATTGGAATAGTGTTGCAAATGATAATCAAAACCGGAAAAAGTTTACTAGAATTATTAAAGGAAATTCCAAAATATCCCTATTACCGTAATCAATTTCAGCTTAAAAAAGATATTCCCTTTACTGATGAAATAAACCAAAAAATTATTACTGAGATGAAAGAGAGCTTCGATTCTATGGGAAAACAATTAAAAACTATTAATAAAATGGACGGTTGTAGATTTGATTACGATGATGGATGGATTTTAATAAGACGTTCAGGAACAAGCCCATATTTAAGAATTTCTGGTGAATCTAGTGTCGATATAAATCAATCAATTGAAATGAATAAAATGGCAGAAGAAAAAATGAAGAATTTAAATTTAATATAAAGCCTTTTTTAAACATTTATTTTTTTATATGAAGTTAACTGTTTCTAATTTCTATTTCTATTCCTTTTTGTTCAAGCTTTTTTTTGTTAGCAAGAAGTTCTCGACCAGCAATTTTATCCAAAATATAAATTAAATTGCCTCCGTTTTCCGAATATATCTGACCATAAGATATTGGAACATCTGGAGTAGGTGCCTTTAGTAGTGATTCAGTAATAGATTTAATTTTTCGTTCTCCATTAGCGAGTAATAACACTGTTTTAGACTTATATACTAGCTCAGCACCCATACTGATAGCATAACGAGGACATTCGTTTTCTGAGTTAAATTGTCCATCGATTACTGCATTAGTTACTGTATTTTTATCAAGTTTTATTAACATGACTTTACTTCCTTCAAAGGGTATTCCTGATTCATGGAATGCAACATGACCATGTCCGCCAACTCCTATAACTTGTAAATCAATACCACCAGATCTTTCAATTTTTTGAGCATATCCATCTAAAATTGTTTCACGAATCCAATTTAGGTATTCAGAAGACGCGTTATCTTTGATGATAATTGATTTTCCTGAATCAGTTCCTAATTCGGTCCAATCTTCAGGATGGGACGATAGTTCTTGCATAAGATTTTTCTGATCAATTAAACAAGCGTAAGGTAAAGTTGTTTCGATAAATTTATTATTAAGAAGCCCAAAGAATTCTTTAATCATAAAGTAGCAATAACTTTGTGGATGTATCGTGCGTTGTTGAGCATTTTCTCCCGGAAGGCCAATATATTCGTCGAGATTAAAACTGCGAACCATACTGCTGTCGAATTTTTTAGCGTTTGCCATTCGGGCAAGTTCTTTATAAAGCCCCGTCGGTGAATTTCCTGTTGCAAGTCCTAAAACATATTCTCCTTTGTCTCGTAATCCTTGGATAATATATTCTTTTACAACTTCTGCCGCAACCCTACTTAACTTTTCAAAGTTATCTGTAATGAATACTTTAATCGCCATAAAAAATTCCTTCAAATATTTTTTAAACTAAAAAAAGTTCTCTTTAATAAAAATTTAATTATATGAACTTTACAAATTACATTTGCTATGTCTTCCTTCGGGTACAAAAAAATATTTAAATTTCTGATTCTTTTCTATTTTTAAATGTGTGGTATTTTTGGAATAGTTACAAATAATCAAGAAATCTCTGTAGGAAAAGTTGTCTTCGATGGAATAAAACGTTTAGAATACCGTGGTTACGATTCATGTGGTATTGTTTCACTTTGTAATTCTAAATTATATGTTAAAAAAGAAGCTGGAAAAATTGATGAAATCTATAAAAATGTTAAATTAGACGAAGTTCCTGATGGTACTAAGCTTGCTTTGGCCCACACAAGATGGGCAACTCATGGAACACCTACAAAACAAAATAGCCATCCACATTTAGATTGTTTAAACAAAATTGCAGTTGTGCATAATGGGATAATAGATAATTTTATGGAATTGCGGAATGAACTTTCTTCTACAGGACACACATTTAATTCAGATACTGATACTGAAGTTATTCCCCATTTAATTGAAGATTTTATGAAAAAAGGGTTTAATCTTAAGGTTGCTACTATAAACGCATTAAAGAAATGTAAAGGAGCATACGCAATTGCAGTCTGTCAGGTTGATAATCCTGATACGATTATAGTTGCTCGAAAGGAATCTCCCTTGATAATTGGAATAGAAGAAGGAAAAACAACTTATTGTTCTTCAGATATTCCTGCTTTTCTACCTCTTACTCGTAAATGTTATATAATGGAAGATAACGAACTTGCTGTTTTGAAAGCGGGAGAAGTAAATTTTTTTGACCTTAAAAACGACAATGAATTGATTAAGAAAAAAATACAAAATATTGAATGGAATATTGATGCTGCAGAAAAGGGAGGTTATGAGCATTTTATGTTAAAAGAAATTTACGAAGAACCAAATGCATTAAGACTTACTATGAAAATTTCAGAGCAACTTTTAAGTAAGTTTGCAAACGCTTTATTATCCGCAGATAATATATATATCACTGCAGCGGGTACTTCTTATCACGCAGCACTAGCAGGAAAATTTATAATTACTAGATTTCTTGGTAAACACATTCAAGATATTGAATGCTCTGAATTTGAGACTCAACTAAAAGGTAGTTTACAAAACAATTCCGTGATTATAGCAATCTCACAATCAGGTGAAACGATTGATACGATTGAAGCGATTAGATGGGCAAAAAAAGCAAAATCGGTTAAGATATTAACGATTACTAATGTTGTAGGCTCATCAATTACGAGGTATTCCGATCATGTGATCGTAACAAATGCCGGACCTGAGATTGGTGTTGCAGCAACAAAAACATATAGCACACAAGTTCTTGCTCTTGCTTTAATAGCAGTTTCAATCGCAAAAATTAGAAAAATAATATCTGATGAGGATATAATAAAATACTACGATGCTTTAACTGGAATTCCTAATATCATCGATAAATTCCTTGAAAAAAATGTTGATTTAATTAAATATATCGTAAACAATTTAGAAAAAAATATGAATTATTTCTTTTTAGCAAGAGGTATTTCAATCGCAACTGCCAAAGAAGGAGGATTAAAATTGAAAGAAGTTGCTTGTCGGTTTATCGAAGGTTATTCCGCAGCTTCTGCTAAACATGGGCCAATCTCTTTAGTAAGAGAAGGATTTCCAATAATTTTTATTGCTCCACCTGACGAGACATATAATAGATTAGTTGGGAACGTAATGGAGTTCAAATCTAGAGGAGGTAGGATTATTTCAGTCGTTGTGGAAAGCGATGTAAAAATAACAAAATTAAGCGACATAACAATTCGAATTCCTCAACCCGCTGATAAATATCATAACCTTTTCAGTCCAATTACTTTCATGCCAGCCTTACAATTATTAGCCTATTACGCTGCCTTAGCTCATGATTTGGATCCTGATAAGCCATTAAACCTCTCCAAAACAGTAACAGTTCATTAATTCTCCTCTATTGTTTTATAGATTCTAATTTTCATTGATATAGAGTAAAGATAGCTAAGAAGTAATATAAAAAATATTATATAATTTAATAAAACGGGTTACTCTTCTTTTTTATGCCTTCATAAGAGTCTTGATAATACAAAGTATTTGGTGGTACATCTTCCGATACTAAGGTTTGTGCCCCTATTACAGAATTTTCGCCAATTTTTTTACCACACATGATATTAGCATTAATTCCAGTCTGCACATTAGGTCCAATAATCGCCCCTAATTTTCTCCTCCCTGAATCTATTCTTTTTCCTTTAATTTTAACCCAAACACTTTTATTATCAAATCGTAGGTTTGATGTTTTCGAACCTGCTCCAAGGTTTACTTTTTCACAGATGATAGAATCTCCCACGTAATTAAAGTGCGGAACATTTGAATTAGAAAAAATAATCGAATTTTTTACTTCACTTATGCCAATATGACAATTATCACCTACTGATGTATGAGGTCTTATGTATGCATTAGGGCCAATTAAAGTATTTTCTCCAATAAAACACGGTCCTTGAATGTAACTTCCTGATTTAACATTTGTATTTTTTCCAATATGAACGTTCCCGAAGATGTGAACGTTTTCTTCTACATTACCTAATATTGTTCGTTCTATTCGATCTAAAAGAAAGATATTTGCCTCAAATAGTTGCCAGGGTAAGCCAATATCGCTCCAGAAATGATCTTTTATAACATGTCCTATGATTTTTCCATTTAATTGATTTATTAAAATCTCCATTGAATCTGTGAATTCGTATTCGTTTCTAACAGATTTTTCTGTTTTCTCAATTGCTTTAAATATCAAAGGATCAAAGATATAAATTCCAGCATTAGCCAAATTTCCTACGTTTAGATCTGTAGAAGGTTTTTCAACAATTTTTTCTACAAAACCATCAGAATTTAGTGAAATTATTCCATAATCTTGAGGATTTTTTACTTCTATTAGCGAGATTAAACCCTCAATTTTATTTTCATTGAATTTCCGTAGTGTTTCTTTAAATATTATTGGATCTACTAACAAATCGCCATATATCATTAAGAAAGGCTCGTCTTTAATAAAATCCTTGGCATAACCAAAGGCATGTGCCGTACCTAAATATTCTTCTTGGGTTTTATATTCAATTTTAATTTGAAATTTATCAATTCCATTACCAAAATAGTTTCTAATTATATCTTCTTTATAACCAACAATTAGTAATATTTCATCTATTCCTGCTTCTTTCAACCCTAAAATAGTATATTCGAGTAATGGTTTACCTGCGATTGGTATCATAGGCTTTGGACGAGATGAGGTAATTGGCATTAATCTCATTCCCTTTCCAGCTGCTAATATAACCGATTTCATAAATGATCAAATCCAAATCTATTGAAAGCTTTTCACACTTTTTCCACACGAAGTATGTGGCTCTTCCAACCTTCTAATTCGATATATAACCCCTTTTCACGAAGATCTTTTCCTTTGTAAACATACTCGTTCCTTGTAAACAGATCTGTAAACTTCCAGTCAAAAATTCCAAAATCTATATCTTCTATTATTATATGCGCTTTGGAAGCAATTAAACTATAATTAACAACAATTAATAGTCGATCCTTATCTGTCCACCACTGATACGAAATAATATTATTGAAAGAGTTATCACTTGATATGACAGGTTTAACTTTACATAAAGACCATTTTCCATTATCAAACTCTCTTCCGGGAATAATTTTTAACAAATTGTCATAGAATTCCATAAGGGCTACATCATCTTCTTCTGTCGCCGCCCTTCCTAATTGAACAGGTAATTTTATTTCGTATCCTCGTGTTTGACCTTCAAAAATCAATCGAGCACCTGGTAGTGTTGATGTAATAATAACAGCAGCTTTTGAAGCTTCAGTTCCGAACACCGTTATAGCTCTTGGCTCATCGTGATTCTCAATAAAGCGAAGCAATTTACTTTGGTAACCCCAATCTGCTTTAAGATGTTCGTTAACAATTTGAGCACTATCATTCGCCAAGCGTTCGTATAGTTTCTTATCATAACAATAATCAAATCCTTGCTGCATCAATTCGAATTCCATATCCCAATACACTTCAGCTATAAACTTAAAATCGGGGAATTCATTTTTTACAGCAACGATAATTTCTTCCCAAAATTCTTTTTCAAGAGCTGGACCTGCTTTTTCCCCCCATGTGCGGCTAAAAACGCTATTAGTCATCAACATTGCCATATCACATCTAACACCATCACATTGTTGGGCAATCGAAAGTAGCGTGTGAATAGCTTTTGAACGAGCTTCAGATGAAAACGCATTGATTTGCACGGTGTCGGTCCAAGGAGGAAAATTTGGATCCCGACCATGGGCATAAACAATATCTCCTAAAGAGAAAAAGTCGTACGGTTTAGAAATTAAATCTTCTAAAGTTCCTTTTATAAAAACATCTGATTTTTCAAGCGTCCAGAGATGATCTACTGAAACATGGTTGGGAACATAATCTAAAAGCAGCAATATTCCATGGTCAGCTAATTCTTTGCGAATTGAATTTAAACCGTCTGAACCACCAATGTGAGAACTAACGTGATAATAATATACTGAATATGGCGAACCAATAACATCATCGGTATTATAATAATGTAACGCCTTACGGTATTCTTCTTGTAAACCTTCAAAGTTAATCGCAATTTCTCTTCCTATAGGACTTCGTTCCCATACACCCATTAACCAAACAACATCATAGGGGGTTAATTCTTGGTCAATTAGTTCAACGGGTAATGTATCTAACTTAATTGAGTGGCCATATATCTCAGATAAATTATTTAACCATGGCCATGTGTTTATTTCGTAAATTTTAGGGTGTTTAGGCCATGCAATCTTTTTTAATGACATGATTAATTTAGGTTCGATTAATTCTTAGTATTAATGAATATTAAATATTGCTCCTAATATAAAAAATAAATCCTATTTTAGTTTCAAATTTCGAACAGAAGTTAACGAGTTATTTATTGTTAAGTAATTATTTGGCAACTTTTTTAAAAATAAATATATATAAATTATTAGACAATCATATCTATAATATCTATAATAAAGAAAAATAAAAGAAGTAGGTATTGAAAATGAGTGAAGAGAAAGAAGCAATTCGAAAGCTTATAATGCTGATTTCGGATCTACGTGCTAAAGATGAGGAGCGTTATGAAGCTCATGTTAATTTTATGAACGAAACCATTAAAATGATTAGTGCAATTGAGTCTCAGATGAATAAACACTGGTCTACTGTGTTAGAATCCCTTAAGGGTTTAAATGAGGATATAAACAATAATTTAGACAGTTTACTTACAGGAATAAACCCTAAAGGGCTAAGAGAAACATCCAAATCGCTTCAAGAAATCATGGATACGATGAACAAGAGCGTTCAATCGATGAATTTGGAAAAGGTTTTAAGCGAACTTAAAGTTTTAAAGGCTTCTACAGCACCACTCTTACCCGCAATAGCAATTCCTGGAGCGGTTTCTGTAGGACAGCAACCAGAACTAATTACAGCTAATCTCAATCTAAATCCTCCGACTGGTGCAGTAGCTTCACAAGAGCCTGAAGTATACGGATTTGTGCCTGGAAAAAAGAAGAAGAAAGAAGACGAGGACGAACCTCATTTAATGAAACCATCAGATTTATTTAAATAAGTAATTACTTAATCAATCTAATACTTGTTTTTCAATCTTTCCATAAAAGGTTCTACACTTTTTTTGACTTGTTCTATGTTTTCGCCTATTTTTTTGAAATTAATAACTATTGAAGGTATATTTAGTTCAGTTTTCATTTTATCCTTTAATATATCGTATGTTTTTGATATTGAAGGGCACCCATATACTTGGTTGAAAATTAAACCATCTATGTTCATTTTTTTTGCTGCTGCTAAGTATGAATTCGTCATATTTTCTTTGTTGCATCCAATTCCTTTTGTTGATGCGTTCAATAGAAAACGAGAGTAATCTTCAATGTGGTCGGAATTTTTTGATAAAGGGATTTCTTCCAACAAACCTAGTAAGTCCCAATCAGCATAAATTATCCTTCCACCCAATTTATAAATAATTTCGTGTACTTCTGGTTCCCACCCTTGGTACATTGGGGCAAATAACACCCTTGGCATGTGAGAGACGTCCATCCCTATACCTTTTTTGATCCTTTCTCTCATTTCTTTAACTAATTGACTCATATTATTTAAGTATCTTTGAGCGTTAGAATTATAATCTTGAAATGTTATTGTTAGAAGCGCGAGAATTTCCGCAAAGGATGCAGGATTACAAGGATAGAAATTTGAAGAGCTGATCTCATAAAGAATTGTTTTATAAAATCGTTTTACCTGGTTTCCTATTCGGAATTGTTTTTCTAAGCTATTATCTGTGACGAAATTTCCTGTTATACCCTCTAAATCACTGATCGCTCTTTTTACACTATTTACCATTTGTTCTAAAGCCATATTTTCATTTTCTGGATTTTTAGGAGGAACTTCAATCGTTATTTGATTAGGGACTGTTGTTTTTAACGATTCATAAAACTTATTCCATTCACCACAACGCATAGCGAAGTTAAGATTAGCGTCTAAGTTCTTTCCCTTTGATAAATGCATTCCATAAAGAGCGTTAATTCCATAGCATAATTCAGAAGGAACGCCGTTGTTAACACCTAATTCGTACATTTCATTATATTTACTATGAATAGAGGTAATAACATCTTCAAGAATTTTATCGACAATTTTTAATACATCAAATTGACGAGCAAAATCTAGAAATTTTGATGTTAAACTCCAACCTAACACACTAGTGGCGGAATTTAACATCAATAGGTACTTATTAACCTCAAACGATTCCATCCGAATTGGAAAAACGGGAATTCCTCCAACGGCAAAAGCTAAATCGGGGAAACCTAAGGCAACCGAAATTAATTTTTTCTTTTCTTTAAATTTTTTCTTTTTTAGATACTCTCTACCTGTTAAAAAATTATAAGCCATTTTAAGAACAGAGGTAAAACTTACAACATCATCAGCGTATATGCTCGTTTTAAAACCAACTCTAGTTACTAATAAAAATTGAGAATTTTCTTCAGTTACAATTTAAAATTAGTTATTTAAATGTAATAAAATTTATGAGGTAAATTACATAGGTTTATGATTTTATTTGAACATCTTTATAAAAACTCCAAGATGAGTTTTTATTTCTTCGATTTTTTCTTCAATTTTATTAGATATAATTGTTATTGATGGTATTTCAAGTACTCGACATAATTTTTCTTTTAACATAACATACTACTCTTAGAAGTTTTATTCTAATACTCGAATATTATCTCGGATTTGAAATTATTTATATTTCATGGTTTACTTCTTGAAATTCGAATGTTTCCGCAAATATAAGAGTTAAGCAAGATTTAATTGTATATAAAATGTATTATAAACCAAGAAAATGAAAATGTGAAAAAATTTGATCA
>JAHQWH010000182.1 GCA_029856105.1 Promethearchaeia archaeon
AATTCGTACAAGAATTAACTCCGAAGTATAACTTTATATTCAAAATCTTGAGTGATGTGAGGCCTATCGCTGAGTCCTATATAATCGCGTGGTAATTACATTTAAAAATACAAACTCCCCAGACAATTTACTCATTATGTAATTTTTAATTGAAAATAAAATAAAATTAATTTTTAAATTTTAATATTCACTTTTAATTCTTTTTTAGTAATCTCTTTTGAACTACATAATGCGTTCTTGTAGGACTACCATGCGGAAAAATAGTCTTTATCGCTCGGTCGTTGTTAGCCCAAATTGTAGTTCCCTCGTAATAGTTAAATCCGTAGGCGCTAGACGAGAGAAATACCCCGATATTGTGAAGCGCAGAGAAGACTCCCATTCCAGTGTATTCTTTTTTTATCATTGCGGTGTCTACGTTTAAGTGGGTTAACGGTTCTCCGTTCCACAGCTGAAACAAGTTCGGTTGGCACATAATAACGCCTACCAGCTCGTTAGTGTTTCGGTCGAAACCGAAGACAGCCATAGGAACGATTTTTTTTAGGTCGCAAGATTCCCAAGTTTCTCGGAACCCAGGAACATCGGCGTACTCTTGGGGAAATTCTTCGCCGACTAATTTAAGCACTTTGCACGCTTGAGTGTACCCGTCCATCATTTCTTCAAATCGAGCTCTGCCGCCTGGTGCATCGGCAAGTACGGCGTATAGAGACTGAGATGCTAAACCCATTATTTGCTCCTTTAAACCCCTTATTTCGTCGAGGGGTAAAAACCTGACCGATATATTTTCGTCTAGATTTTTACCTTTATCCCACTTTTTTAAGAAAGTATCAAGGCACGAGTACTTCGAGTCTTTTTTATAACCTAATTGTTGTAAGTACTCCAGAATATTTGACTCGGGGTCACCGAACGCTACGCCGCTCATCATGGGAGTTTTGAATCCTTCGATCTGAAAACCGATCCCGCCTATAAACTTTGGATAATTAATTGGACCGCGGAGCTTTCTTTTTTTATTTTCGCGAACAAATTTTTCGCACTCGCTCATTAACGCTCTACATGTTTCTAAATCTCGGACGCAAAGCCAACCGAAAGTCGGACATGACATTCCGTAACTTTTGTAATCACCATCTATTTGACAAATTACGAATCCCGTTAAGATTCCGTCCTGAGTGGCATATAAAAATCTAATTTTATAGTCAGGTTTCGAAAATTTCTCTGTAAGATAATCTAAAAGCTCTAAAACAATCACGAGTTTTAGCCTCTCATCAGGAACATATAAAAGTTCAGTTAAAATAAATTGAATTTCCGAGATATCTCGTGTTGGAGCGATGGTAAGCTTTTTTTTCCTTAAAATCGGTTTTTCTAAACTAATTTCCATTTTACATCATTTTTTTAAATTTTGATTTAAGACGATAATTATTATTATCCTTAGATGAATGTTTATAAAAGAAAAAATCACGGATTTATTTGAATGCTTAATAAGTCCACCAACTCTTGCCCAATTGGAAGAAGTTCAGCTTGAGGAACTGGACCCTCGAAATAATTAAATACTACATAATCTTCGAACTTTTTTTCGGTTTTGTTGTAGTTCCAACAAGGGACGTATCCTCTCGCTCTAAACCCAAACTCGTAAAATAATTGCTGATGTTCTGGACTGAAAGCCGAAACAAATACTTCGCTGTAGCGAATAATGTTTTCATTCATACTCTTAAGAAATTCCTCCAAAAACACATACAATTCCTCCAGTGAATCGACATAGTACTTGGTTTTCTCGAAGTTTTGAATTTGAGATGTGTGTAAAAAATTAAAGTACGATTTTGTACCCCTAATAAAAAATTGGTGGTACCCGTACCCGTATTTGTCTGTAATTAAGTCCTTTCTAAAAGCCTTTTGTAGCTCGAGAATCTTGTCGTAATTCAAGTCAAGATCGGGAGAGGCTAGCTGAAAGTTCCCAAGGTTGTAAAGGTTGTCGCAGTGCAAAAAACTGTCCAAAGCATTTTTGATCAATACCGGCGTTTTTCGATCTCTGTACTTTTTAAGCGTTTTTTCTCGATAAATAACGCCCATCACGTCAGATTCTATTTGGTCGTAGAAAACATCCTTGTTGGGAAAGAACGCAACCGTGTTTATCCCGCACACGGAAGTAATGTACTGAGACGCTGCGTGAGCGGTTCGGTTTTCGCAATACCACACTAAAATTTCATTTTTAAAAGTTTTCCACATCCAAGCGTAAGAACCGATTATGGATTTAGTTACATCTAAGATTCTTTGGTACTTTTTTTTAATCATAAACCCGCCAGAATATCCTTTTTTGTGCTCAAAATCTAACGCACACCGAAAACAACCGGCAACCTCTCCATTTATTTCGAATAAAATGAAGTGGTTATCGGGACTCTCGATCATCTTCTTAACCATGCGCTCGTCTTCGATTTCTTTATAGGGATAAGTACCATCGTAACACTCCTTACAAATATTTGCGATAACTTTAGCGTCTGTATGCTTAGCGAGCACTAAAGTGGGGCTTATTTTATCGCTTTCCATTTTAGTATCGATTAAAAAGTCAAGATCCATGCCGTTCTCTAAGTCTAAGTCCAAAACATCTTCAAAAATTTCTAAAAATTCGTCGACTGAATTCGACTGAAAAAGCTTTTTTTGAGGTATAATGGGATACGGAATTATTTCTTGGCTTATCATTTTTTTTGCGCTGTAACAATATTCTATTAGTTGCACTCAACTAAAATTGAGTCTATATAAAAAAAAATGTGCGACAAGAAAGCTTTATGTCCGAATATAGGACTTGAAAACGAACATATTTAAAGGTGATTTTCAAAAACTAATATCGAGATGACCGATAATGGCTACCCAAACATGCATCGTTAGTAA
>JAHQWH010000183.1 GCA_029856105.1 Promethearchaeia archaeon
AAAAAAAGAGGAATTTTTATCAATATATCGAAACCTTTTGTCCATTTTGATAATATCCTCCATGAACGTTAGATGGTAACTTCCAATATTCTCTATTGTTATATCGTGGTCAATAATATTTATCCCCCTTACTATATCGCCCTTTTTAATAGATGCTTTAATTGAATCTTGCATTTCTTTTTCTCCTCGAAAAGAAAAATCAACTTTTTCCAAATAAGATGTAATTTTTTGATTAAATATGTAGAAGGGAAGGGAATAATATTCACTTAAGATTTGATTTTCTTCCGGTTTCTCTACAATATCAACTATCTTTAATCCGTGCTTTATATCTGAATCTCTAATTAATTCTGAATCTTTAGAAATCTTAACATTTCCGTGCCCGCTAGCAATTTTTTTATCTTTTGATTTCATTAAACCTAAGACTATATCTGCATTAGCGTTTTTATACAAAGAAAACATCTGATTTATTTTTTGTTTTGAAAAAACAACATCTGCGGCAGTTATAAAAAAATTGTATAATTTTTGCTTTTTTTCGTTAAATTGATTAAGACATAATAAAAGACCGTCTGCCATACCTATTGGGATTGTCTGCTCAATAAACACTAATTCGATATCTTGAATTTTTAATAATTCCGTTTTAATTGCTTGTTGTTTATAGCCGACTAATATAATAAAGTTAATAAATCCCGCTTCTTTAAAGTTGTGAATAATGCGGGATATTATCGGTATTCCATTGATTTTAATTAACGGTTTAGGAATGGTATTAGATAAAGGTCTTAATCTCGTTGCCTTGCCTGCTGCTAGTATTATTACATATGTGTTTATTGATGAAGGCATAAAATCAATCGTTTTTTTTTATCCTATTTTTACAAATATAAGAATATCTTTAAATTTGATTACTATTATTATATTTTCATGAGTTCTGAGGAAAATATAAAAAAACTAAACAAAGAACTATCTGAATTATTAGAAAAAGAAATTAATAACAGAAAAAGCATTCTAGGCATCTCAATTTCAACTCACGGCGGAACACATCTTATTAGCAAATTAAAAAAAGATATTACAATGACAAATTCTGAGATTTCTGCTGCGAGTAGTAGCTTAGTTTTTATATCTTCTAAAATATTAAACGACTCACTAAACCAGCAAATCTCGTACAATTTGATTACAGGAAAGAAAAGAATAATTCTATCAATTTTAACTGAAAATATAGCTTTTATCGCTTACCTAAATAGAGAGATAGCAGAACTTGAGGGTTTGGATTCTTATATAACTTCATTGAGGAAATTTGCGATACAAATTTCTGCATTCGTAGAAACTAGCGAACTTATTAAAGAAGAAGTGTTCGTAGCCATTAAGAGAGCAATTCCAAACGCATTAGTTATCGCGATAATTACTAAAGATGGTTTGCCGATTAAAGTTCAAGCTACTATGCCAGAGCCTATACTTTCAGCGATGACTTCGGCTATTTTCAATTTAGCGGGGATCCTTTTGGAAGAGGGGTTAGAATTCTCGATTATAGGGGGAGATAACGGTTCAATAATTATCCACGAATTAGATGAGAGTAGGATACTCGCAATCGCAGTTCCAGAAGCAGACGAGAGAAAATTAGGCTCTTATATTGCTAAGATTAAATCAATTATCAAATGAACGCTTAGAATTATTTAATAATCTTTTTAATTTCATCAGCTAATTTTAGACTTCCAAAATAAGAACCAGAAAAGGTTTTAGCTTTAAATAGAATTGTACATAATGGTTCTTTTTTGGAGATATTTTTAATAGGTTCTGATTTATCGTGTATATATTTAAGATCGTTAATTTCGTTTAATAAACGCTTATTAATTTCTTTTGGAGCAAAAAAGATCATCTTAGTTGCGAAATTTTCCATTTTTGATTCCTTCAATGTCTCTTTAACATATTCCCATCCTTCGAGGTTAAAACTCTTTATATGTAAATCTAATAAATTTAAGTTCATTGCCTCTTCAGATACTCTGATTGACCCCGGTATTCTGGGATTAATCTCCATTAAATAAGGATAATGATCTTTTAGTACAAAATCGAATCCATTGATTCCTCTTAATTTCAACTCGTTTGATAGTTTTAACGAAATATCAGCTATTGTATTTTTATCTTCTTTAAAAATATTGGCAGGCACTATATTCCCGCAGTACATGAACTCTTTTGGGGCGTTGAGGAATTTTTCTCCAACTATTTGACGATTAATTGATATTACTCTACTTTCTAGTCCATTAGATATTGTTGTACAGCTTATTGGTAACCCTTCAATATATTCTTGAATTAACCAATCTGTAGGATTAAAGTCTTGAGATCTAATTACATTAAGAATAAACGAAAAATTCTTTCTATTTTTTATTTTATAGACGTTAATTCCACCAGAACCGCTCACTTTTTTAAAAACAAAAGGATAACTTAATTTGTTTATTTTAGATTTGACTCCATCATATGAAGTTGATGAAGGAACCTTGTATCCTAAATTTTTCAAAAAATTGAAAATATAATCTATGTTGCGGCTCTTTTTAATTGCTTCTAAACTATTATTAAGATTAATAATTTCATAATTTTTTCGATTTATCTCATTTAAAATATGTTCTCTTTCTTCAAAAGCATCGTCTAGACCGCTTCCAATAATTAGATAATTAATTTCAGGATGTTTGGCTAAAAGTTCCAATATAAGATTTGGAAGGTATTCGCTATAATTATTTTTTATAATTTCGTAGTTAGCGTTTAGTTTTTTTGTAAGAATTAAACAATCTTTAACGCACGGATAAAGGTCTAAGTCGCCAAAAAAATCTACCGCATATACTTCGTAACCAGCTTTATATAACGAATAAGCTAGGGG
>JAHQWH010000184.1 GCA_029856105.1 Promethearchaeia archaeon
AGGTAATATTACTTCTCTTAATTTAGGGTAAAAATCGGAATCAGACATGAGATATTTCTTCATAGATTGAATATCAGCAATATCAAACTCTAATTCACTGGGTAATTCAGTCTCCTTCAAATAAACACCAAAAAATGTCTTCTGTCTTTTCGAAGCGAAGCTAATTTCCTTCCTTACATAATCTGAATCGAGTATATGCGGTGTAATAAACAGTAAAAAAGCCTTACATCGCTCTAAATTTTCCACGATTGATCTTTTCCAATTCTCGCTAATAGGAATTCCTTCATCATACCAAATGTGTATACCCTTCTTATTGAGATAGTCTATTATTGGATAAACCTGAAGTTTATCTGTGTGAGAATAACTAACAAAAACAAATGGCTCATCTCCTTCATATGCTTCAAATGGCATTTGAAATTTCTGTGGATCGGAAAGAAAACTCTCAACAATTAATTCCTCAAGCGAAGGATGCTTATTTATTTCTATAACCTCATTTACATTTACAACATTTTTCAGGGTTTCCATAAGATTAGAATCCTTTTTTAAATTCTCGCAAAAATGATCTAATTTATGTTGAGCATTATATGAATGTCCTTGGAACATATAATAAACACAAAAAGGCTCTACTGCTGTAATGAGAATTGTATACCTTCCAAATTTCACACGATCAAAAGATTCGGAAAAAATTTGATCGCAAAATGCATTACAAGAAGAAAGAAACTCACCGAAGTGGGACTCGTCGATAGTCATATCTGCTGTAAATGGACTGGATAATAAAACCTCTCCCTCTTTTGACATGATCGCAATCAATACGGGTTGTTCAACATCTAACTTCGGAGGTTCTACTACACGTTTTCTGAGCATTTGTCCCATTTGATCGTTTAAACGAGCTAATTCTATACGCTCCTCTAAAGGCGCTTTTGAATCTCTTAAGTTCTCCCATAAGTCTAGTTGATTAAGCAATTGATCGTGTTCACTTGATATCCTCATAGCTAAACGAGTAAGATCATATTTTTCAGCTATTTCTTGAGCTTTAGTCAATAATCTTCGGGCTTCTTCTAGATTCAATGAGATTAATGCTAATTTGGCTTGTAGAAGGTAAGTTTCCCCCAAAATCCAAAATGAATGTGATTTATCGGATAAATTTAATAGTTGGGTAATAAAAGGCTTGATCTCTTCTAAAATTTCTACTTCATTAGTCATTTGTAATTCAGCGAGGAGCAATTCACATAAGTTAAGTAATGCTTTTAGTAAAATACTAATGTATAAATCCTCTTCTTCAAGAATTTGCCTTAATAATTCTTCAGCTTTTACCCGATTGCGGGCTCGAGGACTGGTTTTCAATAGCAAAGCCTTATCAAAAAGATAAAATAAATTAACAATTTTGTCTTTTAATTGATTGTTCAATTGCTCCAAATCACGAAGAGAATTCCGTGCTCGTTCAAGATCGCCCATATCAATTAATATCTGAATTAAAGAGTGATGGTTAAAAGCTAGGTTTCTTAAAACTCCTAACTCACGGCTTAATCCCATAGATTGTTCTATACACTCTAAAGCACGATCCAATTCTCCTTTCATTCTATAACTTTCAGATAAACTGTGAAAAACATTAACCATTAAAAATTTATAGTTAAGTTCTTTGTAAATTATCAAGCTTTGCTCAAAAAGCATAATACTACGATCCAATTCACCTCTCATTGCATAGCTCCCTCCCAAATCGCTAAGAACCCTTGCTATCATAATTTTATTGTTAAGTTCTTTGTTAATTATCAAGCTTTGCTCAAAAAGCATAATACTACGATCCAATTCACCTTTAGTCAGATGTACCTCTGCCATATAGTAAAGACAATATCCTATAACATTTTTATTACCACTTTCCTCGGCAAGAGCCAAGCCTTGCTTCAAGTATTTTAAAGCACGGTCAAAATCACCTTTTCGATACATAAATACATGGGCAATTCCTACAAGGGAACGCGCAATTTCTTTTTTAGCACCAAGTTCTTCTCGCAATGATATACTGAGCTCAAACTGTTTTACTGCATGATCAGCCTCACTTTTTTGTTCGTAAGCCCATCCTTTCAGAAAAGCTATATACGCCTCTCTTTGCTTGTACTCTGCTGGTAATTCTAGTGTTAAAGTTTTTAGCAGTTCTTCTCCCTGCTTAATGATACCGTGAGCTTTACCCGTATGACTTTGATATAATAGAGCCCAAGCCATAATTAGTAAGATATCAACTGACAGGATGTTTTTTCCTAATCCTAAACTCTCTTTATATGTTTGTTCGGCAAGTTTGACAACATCTTCATATAAACATCGCCAAAATAAGAGCTCACACTTGAGAAGATGACAAAAAATTATATCATGAAGAGTGTGTCCTCCCTTTTCCTCGAAGGTCTTAATTAATTGGTCAGCTTCATCAAGCTTATATTCATCAATGAGTTGTTTTGCTCGAATTAATTCCTTAGGTTCTGAATAGGACATACAATCATTTATAGATTACAGATTTGAAAGATATTATTAAAATATTATTAAGATAACAAAAATTATAAATATCTTTTTTTCTCTTTTAATCATCTCGATTGATTATATGTTCAGGGAATAGTTTGATATTTTTTAGAGATTAAATGGTGCGAATTGTATAAATTGTAAAAAAAAAATTCATTTTCGTATTTCTTAGAAAAACCTTTAAATCTAGAATAATTGAGAATGAGATCACAGAGAAAATTGATTTTAAGCGTAATTTTTTTTTATTTTCTTTTTTAGGATTTCTCTCTTTTAAAAATACGAAAACGCTTTAAAATTTAAAAAAGAACATTTAAAATAAGAAAAAAATAGTTAAGGCATTGTTAT